>NZ_JBRXAC010000002.1:0-63589 GCF_056155425.1 Atlantibacter sp. MEI4A-1023 | reverse complement strand
TCTTCCTCCCACAGCATACGACTATAACCACCTGAGTATACATGAAAAAACCGCCTTTTCAGGCGGTTTGGAAGTAAACATCAATACGTTCGTGGTAGCATCCAACCTTCATCAAGCATAGTCTTTCGCCACTGGAGATATTTTTCACCCCTGTATTTTTTATGTTGCTCATGCATCCTGGTTAACATTTCCAGCTGGCGATATGCTAGGCCGGCATTGAGCAAGATTATTTCAACAGTAGGCACATGTCGGTTCCGAATATTTACGACAAGTTTACTATCAGTATACTCCCAAGACTCAATTGTCTCGGCCTCAAACAAAATTCTCTTTTGCTTAATAGAGGCCTGTACAGCATAAAGGGCAGCAATACCAACAACACCGGAGTCCATATCTATACCAAAATATGTTTTCTGAGCCGGCATGTATTGTTCCTCTTTAGCCGATGGATTAAAGCATCCATAAACTCTCATGCCTGCAACGACCTTTTTGACTCCCTTACTTTTTACCTGGCGTACAACATATGTGATCAGCATGGCATCGAAAACAAGTAGAGCAACAAACCACGCCAATGCCAGGCTTCCACCTAAAGTAAGAAAGCCAGAATATACAGTCAACGGAAGACTTATTGTTAAAATAACTATACTTATGGCTACAGACAGGCGTGACAGATAGTAGCCAACACCTTTTGATTTAGCCATGTTGTTATCGACAACAGTATACGAATATCCTTTCATATCACGCCCCCGCTATACCATCTTTGTCTTTATCAACCGTATTGGTTGGGTTGAAGTTCTTCGGCCCAGAAGGACGTCCACCTGTATTTTTAGCTCCACGACCAAATGCAGCAAACAGGTCGTGAACATGATTCTGCATATCACCAAGAATTGAATCGTTATGCTTGTTACCAATCCAGCTGATGACGTAGTTAGGCATCCTTGCAGGTAATGCAAATACCCTAGCGACCATACCTGTACACATCCTTGCATAGACAAAAAGGATACCTATCATTGACCAAAGGCCAGTTGTTGAATCTGCCTGTACATTTTCCATTGCTGTTTTGAAAATATAGTTAAGCGCGGTGCCAAGAGCCACAATGGCCAATGATGCAAAAATGAACCCCATTACCATCAACAGTGGTCGAATCATCACATCTATCAGGAAAATATATCCATACGTTGACCGGTCCTCATTAGTTTGGCCAATGTTAATATGGGTAGCGGCCCACAATGAAGATGCAACGATACCAGTCAGCAAAGTAACTAACCAATCCGCCATTGCGACAAACCAATAGATAAATGGCACAAATGGAAGCCAAATTGAAAGCGTTAACCCTATACAGAACAGAGCGACTAAAATCATGTATACGATCGGAGCCGCAGTTTTAATTACACCCTTAATAATATCCTTACCTGAAGTGAAGAAATTAAGTAATCCCGCCCCCATTCCAGCAGCGTTATTACCATCTGCAACACTCATTGCGACATTAACAGCTCCCCAAGCAGCTAGACCACTCTCAGCAGTAAACATCGTGTAATCACCAATGGCTTTCATTTTCAACAAGGGATTCGTTACATCGCTGTATCCATCGCCAGTGCCGTAGTTTCTAGTGGCAAGCCATGAAGTAACATTAAAGTTGAAAATTTTGGTAATCAACGAATCTGCATCACCACTTTTTGCCGCTTCTTCGATGCCTTTATTGTCAATGTTCTGAGCTAAAGCATTATCAGCAGTACCTAAAGGGGGAGTGTAGGTACTGTTTTTCAGTTGTGAATGATATGCCTGGAACAGACCTTTATAATAGTCCGTAGAACCTACATCACCATCACCACTTATCCCTGATACAATAGGTTTCAGATTAGCAACGTCCTTCAGCTCAGTGTTAGCAGTTGCCAGGGTATGATAATAAATACCAAGATATAGCCAGCCTTTTTCCTTTATATCCGACTCCATTTTCTGGAGCATATCATTGCTTCCGGCAGCATTGTCTGCAGCTTGCTGTACTTGTTGTTGGTAATCTCTTGCTGCTGTCTGAATTGCAGTTTCAACGTCAGGCAGCTGCCCATCTCCGGAACGCATTTTAGACATATAAGCAGAGTTAAATTGCTCTGCTGTATTCTTCATCTTACTCCAAAGCGAGTCTGTAGCCTGCTGTTGAACTGCATAAACAGAATCAGCGTAACCACTGGAGAATACCGAAGTCCAACCTGTAGGTTTTTGTGGTAATTTAACAGTCCCACAAACAGCAGAACCATTGTCAACTGAAATTGAGTAACTAGAATCACCAGTATTAAACTTCATCTGGCTATTACTTTCATAATGTTGGCCTGAAGCCTCCATCTGAGCTAACCCTTGATTGACACCAAGAGCGCACAAGTTCATTTCGAACATTCCTTTAGCCACAGAAGCCATTTCTGGCATAACTGGCGTTATATAAACAGCTTTGCCACTCGCTAGTTCCGACGCTGTTTTATCTGCAATAACATTGGCAGAACCTACACCTATGATTGACCCACACCACAGGAAGAGCAGTTGTGCAACGGACCATCCAACAACAGTTGGAACCAAAAGGAGCCAGCCGAATGTTGTTTTAACAAAATTGAAGGCATTATTCCCATCACCCTCTATAAACTTCCCAAGTTGCCCTGCCTGATGTAGTTTTTTAATACTGATTATCGCCATATAAATCAGCGCTAATATGGCGATAACCTCATTCACTGTGAAAAATACGTTATTTAACAACCCATCACCTGACGGACTGAAAGGATTATTTACCACTTCACCAAAAACGGTATGCAGCATCTGACGTGACAAATCACCAGACCGTTTAGCAGCCTCTGTAATACTATCAATTCCCAGATCTGCAGAATATGCCGGGGTAATGAAAAGCGATAGCGGCAACAATGCGACCAATGAGTTTCTTGACTTATTCATGCGCCCCCCGAATCTGGCCAGCTTGTTCAAAATTAAATGTATTGCGCACACCGTTATCGTTAATAAAATGTCTCAATGTACCGAATTCTTCTTCAGAATGGGCCTCATTGCGTAATTGCCAACCTAAAAATTCATAAGTCATTGCTTTTACGAACGAGTAGATACAAACAGCAAACATTAAACCAAGTGTTAATGTCACCTTCAGAAGGCTTACATTGTATTCAGTATTAACAATCAATTTTACACAGCCAGCGATTAAAAACAGGGCAACAAAAACAGCTATAAAGAAGCAACATAACCAATATTTTTTATACTTACCGGCTTTAGCTAGATGCTGTTCTAAGGGGATAGAACTCTTTTTAACAACATCCTCAAACGACTGATTCGAAGCTGATTTTTCGTCCGGAGCTTCCAAATTTTTGATTTGCTTCTTAACGAAAGAAGCCCGCTCATTGAGCAGGCTGATAGATTCCCTTAGTGATTTCCACATAAACTGAATATCACTAATTCCGGTAATATGATAAACCGCTTTTTTCATGCGGCCGGGGGATTTTGTAACTTCTTCCCCTGTTTTATTTTCGTCTGTCATTTTCTGGATACTCCCGCGTTCACACTCTCCAGCTGTGCTGCCAGCATCGGTTTGTATGTTTGATATGCGTCGTTCGCCAGGATCTGGCCAAGCAGCACATTTTGTTTCTCCAGCTGCTGTTTGGTTTTCAACACTAACCAGTTGTTCAGATTGGCGATATTGATTTGCTCACGCATCAAATCTTCGGTGTTCTTGTTGGTCAACGTCGCCTGGTAAGCAGGGTTGCTGTAACGGCGACCTACTTCGAATTCCTCAAACTCTCTGGCAGACATACGGTTAAGCTGTTTCGCCCTGTTACTGGCCGTCGCCTGGAAATAGGATTCGACTTCCGGCACTTTGCGCGCATCTGCAAGCGCGGCATCAGTGGCCGGGTTCGGTTTAGAGTTGGCGATCATTTCCATCTGAGGTTGTGCGGCCGCGTCGGTGAGCGCCTGGTATTGCTGAATCATGCCCAGGTAAATTCGCCCGCTGGCGCCTTTAACTTCCCCACGACTCAGCTGACGACCAGCACTGCGCAACGCGGTATTTTTCATATAGCGCAGCGCCGCATCTGTCTGCTCATCTGTAAACGTCAGATCAGGTGCCTTGCCTTCTTTGCCGGCGCCATAAAGCAACGAGCTCAGCGACGTATCTGCCCGCGGCATGTCAGATACACTTGGGCAGAATGAAGTCCCGCCAAATGCAGCATAATCCGAACTGTCGCAGTACTGGCTGTGAACTTCGGCCGTTGAAGATGCATCCACGTCGGTTGCGCGTGCCGGCACTTCAAAAATAGCCTTAACATCTTTCGCAGAACTGGCGCTTCCCAGCGTTCGCTGACCGCCAGCGGCCGCAGAGGATACCCCCGCGGCGCCACCGCCAATAGACTGCGCACATATATCATCCGGAACACGGTACTTATCCTGTGCCTGCAGCAGCCGGTCATTACGTTTTTGCTCGACTTCGAACTGTCGGTTAGTTTCAGCCACCTGCTGCATTAATGCTGCCTGGCGATCGCCCTGCTGGCTGATTGCCGTACCAATGTTAATCAGCGTGGCCTGGATATTACCTAACAGGCCATTAGCTGTGCTCAACGCCGGCATAACCTGCGTTGAGATGGGAATGCTGCTGTTAACGTTGACCGTATAGGCAAATGCTGACTGTACGCTGAAGGCCAGAATTGAAACGGCCATCACTGACCGTTTTGCTTTTCCGATTTTTATCATCTGAATCCCCTTCTCACATCAGAAATGATTTCTTTAGCGAGCTTCATCGCCATAGTTTGTGATTCTTCTTCAGAATCACGCTCACCACCCTGATTGACCACCATTTCATCAATGATACTTGATGCACTTCCCATAGGGAATCTATTTGCTAATTCTTCCCTTGCTTTTTTCGTTCCAAGCTCTTCATAAAGCACATCTCTGAGCGCTCTGTCTTTTGCAGATGAGTTCAAAGCCCAAAGCAGTTTTGGACCTAATGTGTTTTTCAGAATGTGGCAAATAAGACCACGTTTTGTTTTAAAAATACCGAGGAATGCAGTACCACTTCCGTCCGGATAAACCCCTTGCGGAAGCTGTCTGAAACGACGCAGGATATCGGCCGGGATGTTGATCTCTAATTGCTTCAGATACTCTTCATCCCCTTCCGTCAGGCGCATCATAAACAGGCTGTTCATGGTTTTAAGCACACTCGAAGGCATATGGCTCAGATACTGAGACGAGAACGCAGTACGGACGTTGAATTTACGATCTTCAAGGTCAGCGGTATTCAGCGCATTTTGGATAAAGTCGATGCCGGCAAAGTTATGACACTCATCATAAAAGGTATGTTTAACTTCTTCTGAAAGCTCCCTGATGCGCGCCTGGTGATATGCCCTGTACTGCTCCGGTAAAGCAGGAATGAAGGTTTCTGCGGACTGAGGCAGGTAGTAGTTACGCACAGCCATCTGGCGCGCAAAAAGATACATAATGCCGGACTTGAGCTTACCTGCAGGTGTCGTTCTGTCACCGAGGACGTTTTGCATATCCAGGATCGCAATGCGAGTCTCCGGGCTGAAATCATAAACCGTGATCCCAGAGAAAATGGCATACTCAGCTGCTGCAGCCTGGAAACAACGTGCAACGAAGCCTACTACAGGCTCACTCCCATTAACTTTTACGTCAGCGTATTGGTTTTTAAATGATTCAGTTTGTAGTTCAGCAATAAAATCGTGAATAGTTGGCACAGCATAACGCTGAGCAACCGTCGCAGCATGAAGATATTTTTTGGCAAACAGCTTATCAACGACTTCCCACCATGTAGCTCTTTCAAACCAGTCTTCACCGAGCTCTTTATCCAGACCTGATTCTTTCAGAGCTTCATTAATCACCGGGTCGTTATACTTAAACAAGTTAGCACTTGAATGCGCTTTTGCTTTGTATACGTTTGATACAACCTTACTGACGATTTGGCCAACGCTCATTGCATCTGGCGGCTGGCCAATTGCCGGATCAATACAGAATGCGTTAAGCATCTGCTTTAAGAATACTTCCTCAAACTGCGTCAGATACCTTGAACCTAACTGCGTATCGCAGATGTTAATACAGTGCGATTCGTCATTGTTCAGGGTGATACTGGCAATCTGGTGACGTTTCTCTGACGGCAGCTCAGCGCTAATCAGATCGGCGATACCTTTTGCACTGTAGCCCTTATCAATGATAGTCAGATAAGGCAGTTTTTTATCAGCCCGGTAAATCGAACTCAGGTTAAGGCGGTTGGCCAGCACGCTTTTACCGGAACCTGGAACACCGGTGATGACATCGGTAAATTTCTCCTGCAGGGGACTGGCGATTTGATAGGGGAACAGCTTGCCATCGAGCGTGATGAAGTTGATATTGCCTTTACCATGCCAGGGACTGGCCGGACGTTCAAAAGGTAACATCCGCAAGCCTTCACTCAACGGCGGATAATGCAATGAGCCAGGTGTGGCCGTCGTCAGCCCCGGAACGGATGCAATCAGTGCGCTACCTGGATTGCCATATGTCTTGGACACACCTGATACACCCCAGCCTTCAATCGCCTTAGTTAAAGCCGCCAGGTTGCGTTTGGCTTCATCCTTAGTGTCACCCCAGGTGGCAAAGTTGATGGCCATGATAGCCGTTGGATCGGTTTCGCTCTGGGCCCCGACATAATCCATATCACGCGCGATAGTACCGAGTGAGGGAATGAAACGAAGGAAAGAGACGATCACTGATGGCCAGAACAATGCTTTTTTGCCCCCGCCCATAAAGTCATATTTTATCCGGTACGGGATTTTCCGGTTAATCGCGTTGAATAACTGCTTAAATTTGACAGGGTGAAGTGGTGGCAACTCAAGGGCAACAGAACCGTAATACTTGCCATCGCAGTAAATCAGGCCACCATCTTCTTCCAGTTCCCCTTCCATGATCTGGATATTCAGCCGCGGCGGCAGCACTGAGTCGATATTGCCTTTCCGTGGAGCGCCATAGACTCGCAGATTTTGGTCAAACGGCGTGCGAGGGTACCAGTTTTCTGATGTTGAGTTCCGGAACAGCATCTGACGCATCATTGCGCCGGCGTGTTTGACATCGAGGACATCAACCAGAAGCCCCATCCCCGACTCATCATCCCCCTGAAGCATACCAATCAGCCGCCAAAGCATCGCGTCATGCGTGATCTTCAAACCTTCAAGCTGAAATTCGATTGGGTTCTGACTGAAGCGAGTCTGCGGGATATCCTTCATAACGCCGGCAGCTTTTGCCTGCTCGTTTTTAAGTTCATCCTTCGCAATCATCCCCTTCGAGGTATACAGCACGATGTAAGCGCGTTCACGGCTGTAATGGGCAGCGATTTTTTTTGCGTCATCGGCGATCAGGTCTTTAATGTCTATCTGCAGGCGCTCTATTGCTGCTACCTGCGGTTTATAAACATTATTCAGCTCTTCCTGGTTCTTGGTAAAGTCGCGCTCAAACACCACAGACAGCTTATGGCCACTGTTAATAAAGGAATTCGACAACGAGTTTGAAAGGTGCATGATGAAGTCATTAAACGACTTCTCGTCAAACGATGATTTAGCGCCCTGAATCTCAATAACGGTAAGAAAATCGTTGTTCTTCGTGGTCAGTATGTACGGAGCCCTGATTTCAGGATGCTCAACGCGATCCTGCGACGTAAGCCCTACAACCGTTGTCAAATCACAGTATTTTAACGAGTCATTTGACGTAAGATTGCGTGAGATACCTTCGATCACATCCTCAAAGAAAGAAATCATTTAAAACCTCTCTTACCCTTGTAAATTTCATTCCAGTCACTTACATCCGGCAATTCGTCTGACTCTGCGACAGAAGTGACAAACTCATCGTCAAAATTCATGGGAAGTAACTGATGGTGTTTTTTTATCAGGTGCAGTAAATCGTATCCATCATCACTGCCGGTTTCGTTTAGAACTACGTCAGTTGTACTGAGCAATATCTGTTTAAGTTTCTGTGCCTTTTCACGGTAAGAATCGTCCGTTGACTTTTCCGCCTTTGCAATTGAACGAAACAACAGGCTGTAGAGTTTTCGGTTTGTATTTCTCTTCAGCAGAAGTCCGGTTTGAGTCTCTAGTTTCATTTTCTCCGGGTGTTCGAGCGACAGGCATACAGAGCAAAGCATTCTCTCTTTCTGTCCATCTTCTGCGAGGGAGAAAACATCTTTGCTCTTTATCCCGCACACATGGCATCTGGCAGGTTGTTCATTCCTGGTGAGCTTAAAATCTTTCATGGGGGAACTCCGGTATTGGCCCCGCAAGGCGGGGCCGAAAGGACATTACAGGGTTGCGTCAACACCAACAGTTGAACCAACAGAAGAGATCCATGCGGTCAGGCCGACCAGACAGGCTCCAACAACCATTGACCAGAAGATGAAGCCGCCACTGATATCTTTCCCGCGTTTGTTTTTGAGCCACAGAGCAACAAGACCTACGATGAAGCAGACAACACCAACCACTTTACCAGCGGTAATCAGACCAGGCTGGGTACTGGCCATACCTTCCGTGAAGGTATTGATCTTTTCCCAGATAGTCGTTTCAGCTGCAGCCTCTTTGCTCAGCAATGCCAGCGGCAATACCACTAACGATTTTGCTACCGTTCCGCGCAGCTGATACGCTGCGATGGATGCAGATAACGCCTTGTCTTTGATAAATTTAACAATTTTCATAAAGTATCCTTTTTGATTACCAGTGAATGTTTAATGTGCTCTGCAACGCATCGAGCGTTTGTGTATCGAACATCAGAAGTAGTCCACATACAATTTTCACAATGGATGCCCCTCTCGTGCCCGAAGCTGACAGCTCCGTATGGCCCTCAAGGTAAGAGTCTTTCAACCCCTTAATACCCCTGTAAAAAAAGTATGCACCGAGAATTCTAACAATCCCCAGCACTGCGTTGACTGCTGCGGCTCCCATGCCAAACGTAGATTCGCTCGCATAACTGACGGGTCCGAAACTGACATCGCCAAATCCTAAAGTGGCACCGCCTGAGTTCATCTGTGCTTTCAGCGTGATGAGGCATACACAGAAGATGATCCCGGCAAAAATTCTGCCAACTTCAACACCTTTGGTAGAATGCCTGGCCTGCTTCCGCAGGCTCATCAGATATCCAATAACACCAATGATCCCAACGATTGCAGCGACACCTATGATTAGCCTTGTCAGCGGTTCCTGACCACCGTTAGCAACCTGAATTAATACCGATTCTAAATCCATAGTTTCGCCTTTTTAGGTCCTGATTAGCGGATAAGGCCTTTACTTGTTGTAACGATTCTATTTTCAGTATCGATACCTGTAATGGTGACTCCGCCAAGTTGACTTCCGACCTTCACAGCATACGTCTGGTTTTTGTATTTTACCCAAGCAAGATCGCCAGATAAATCATTAATTGAAAAACCTCTCAACAAAGGTAATGCCTGTGACGTTGCACCGGAAATTGTTCCACTCTGATTACCAAATGAAGGCCCATAACCAGCGGCTTTCATTTTCAGTTCCTGAACCTGATTGTTCAGATTTTTAATTTGTTCATTAGCGCTTTGTAACTGACTGGAAAGGATCATCATTCCATTTTTAGAAGTTGATTCTATCGCGTCCAGCCGTTCCTTTTGCTGCAGCAGAATCCCGGAAATCTGCTCGCGGAAGTCACCAGAATCCTGCCCTGCAGGGGCAGACTGTACGCGCGGACGTTGCGCTGAAGACTGGATCGCCCCATTCCCCGTCGCTGGCGCAGTATCACTATCGGAGCCCCCAAACAACCAGACTAAAAGCAGGATAGCGATGACAGCGATACCACCAATCCATGCATAGTCACTGATATTAAGCGGCTTTTTGCTCGCTTTTGCTGCTGGCGTCACTGTCGGTTTTGGCTTTTCAGCAGGCTTAGCAGACACCGGTTCCTGGGCAGGAGCTGCTTCGTTTTTATTGTCATCTTCAAACAGATTCATTATCAATCTCCTTAACGGTAATACGGGTTATTGGTGCCATACCCGTAGCCGGGGTAGCTTGGAAAGTTTTGCTGAGGGTAATTAGGAGCCGGAGGCTGAGGCATCTGCTGAGGTTGCACACTAGATAGTGTGGGAGTTGCTTGCTGCTGCACCTGCTCTGCAGAAGCATTTTCCATATTCTCGCCACAGTCGCTTTCATACACAGGCGCGACAAACTGGATGCCTATGAGTTGGTTACGGTCAACCGTAACCTGCTTAATCGGCAGGCGGGCTGCATCGTCGGCCAGGACACGCCCTGCTTGCTCACCCATCCCGCCAATAATGGTACCGGCAACCGCTTTGCCATCAGGTGTACCAGTTGAACGATATGCATTCCCGCCGTCAGTGATAATCATCTGCGAATTGCTGTCCGCATACAGCTGACCAGTTCGGCCTAATCCGTTAGCAACAGCCGGCAGAATAATACGGCTGAACCAGCGGTTATTTACATTTGAGGAAACGGCCGCGCGCAACGAGTCGGAAGCCACGCCATACGCATCGACCTTACACTGCACTCCGTTCAGCTCCATGCCGGTGAAGTGAATTCGAATACCATCGCCGGCAAGACGGTTTTGGCCAGAATAGAATTTGGCGCCGGCCTGCGCTCCAGTTGGAACATGGGCAATAGCAATACTGTTCTGATCGTCACTGTCCATCGCCGTATCCATTACTGCCGGCACAAGCGTGTAAGCCGATACAAGCCGGGCTCCTTTATCTTTGACCTTATTCTTCGCCCCCTGTTGTTTTTCAGCATCCGGCTTTTTGTTCTGCGGATAGACCGAATCGGTCCACCCTGAGAAGGTGCCGCCGTTCTTGTCATTACCCTCTGCTCCCAGAGGGGTTGCAAGAGCAACACCCGTGACAACCGGTGTTCTGGCCTGGTCTATTTTCTGCAGTAACGTAGCCACAGCTTTAGCCTGACGCTCACGCTCTTTCTGCTCAGCATCATTAGCCTTACTGTTATCGCCCGACTGTTTTGCTGACGATTCCCACGAATATTTTGGTGGCGGTGCTTTGGTGCCGTAATCAACGGCCACCGGGTTACTGGCTGACAACGTGGATATGAAACTATCCCCCGTGAGAGCCGCTTTTTCTGAGTTATCAGCATTCCACTCATTCAGCAGCTTGTTGTATTGGGGATCATTAGCTTTTTCCCTGCCAGTTTTCCCTTCCAGCCCCTGGGCCTTCACCTGCGACCCGCCCGTTGCCGGCTCATCTGATGAGCCAAACAACCAGTACCCTCCCAGAAGCGCCACAACTGCAGCGGCGCCACCGACGTAGAGCATCATTTTTCTGGTTTCTTTACCTTTATCTGTAGCCATCGTCGTTCCCCTTAATTCAGCTCAACTTCAACGTCACGCGCCTGACCGTTAACCGAAAAAGTCAGCACTGGTGTTGCCGGCAGCACGTAAACATGTGTGCCATCGATAGCGGAAAGCGTTTTTTCAAACTCATCCTGCAGCTGCATGTTACTTCTGACGTAGAGCTCATCACCGATCTGCCAGACTTTGGTACTCCCTGGCGCGTTTTTAAGTTTCAACCGCTGAGCATCTTCAGGCGGGATGCCATCGAGCACGCTCTGCAGCTGCTTGTCATACAGTGAGATTTTTTTCTCAGGAGTAGCGGTATAAACCGGTGTGTCAGGACTGCGCTTCGGGATACGGAGATCCAGACGATAATCAACATCAACGGTTTTTGATTTAACGGAGGGTTCTGCCCCCTTCACGTTAATAATGACCGGCGTAGCCAGCCCCTTCAGAAGCACTGTGATGTTCCCGCTGGCATAGGCATTGGTCGGCTGGATTGTGAATACCGCCGATCCTGGAATATAGCCAACACACAGTTCACCACCAGATGCACAGGGACTCGAATTATATGGAGGGGCGCCTAATACCCAGGGGTGTCCGGTTGCATCTGAAAACGTCACTGTGGTTGCCTGGTTTGGAAATACCCGTACCTGCGGAATGGATGCACCAGCTGACAGTGATACCGTCTGGCTTGAAATTCGTGGGATCGGCGTTAATGGTGAGGTTTTGGCCGCCGCGCTCATATCTTCCATTGCGCTGCGGGCAGACCGCACCTGACCAGGGGTAATAGGCTGGATCTGCTGCAGAACAGGTGCAGGTAACTCTTCCAGTGTCTGCGGATTAACATGAGTAACCTGCTGCTGTGGTGGAGGAATCTGCGGCATGGGTGCAGGAGGCAGTGCAGTAGTTGGCTGCTGTTGGGCCTGTGCCT
Organism: Atlantibacter sp. MEI4A-1023; assembly: GCF_056155425.1. Taxonomy (NCBI): domain Bacteria; kingdom Pseudomonadati; phylum Pseudomonadota; class Gammaproteobacteria; order Enterobacterales; family Enterobacteriaceae; genus Atlantibacter; species Atlantibacter sp. MEI4A-1023. The sequence continues at coordinate 51,339 of NZ_JBRXAC010000002.1, read as the reverse complement.
GTGGTTGTTGGCCTTGCGCCTGCTGCTGACCTTGTTCCTGTGCTGTTTGCTGTGGAGGCTGTTGCACCTGTGACTGCTGATTTACGGGCAACCCGGAACTGGCCTGCTGCCATTGAGCAATATCACCACCAGGCACAGCTGGCGCCGTTTGCTGCGGCGCTCCATTACCAGTCGGCGCATCAGCTGCAGATACAGAATTTGCCGAAAACAGTGCGGCCATAAGTACAGTTAACAGTTTAATCTTCATGATTGACCTCAGTAGTTCCGGGGTTTGAGAATGGCCTGTGCTACTTGAATACCCCGTGGATCTTCGTCTTCTTTTACGCGGCGTACCTGAACCATCAAATCGTAAGGTTGCGGTCTGTAGTCCTGAGCCTGCCCAACAAGCTGAACAGTCACCGGAATGCGGTATTGCCAGGCATAGGTTTTGGTGCCACGGATAAGACCTTCCGTGATCAGGGTTCCAGGAGTTGTGGAAAGTTTTACGTTCAGACGTTTTTCACTGATATCTTTCAGCAGCCCACTATCGGACAGCGCTTTACGGAAACTAACGTACCCTTCAGCGCTAAAATCGCCGCGGACGCTGGTTAATTGGTTTTCGTAATTCACAAAGTTCAGTGAAAGCGATTTGATCATTGTACGGTTGGCAAAGTCCATCACCTCTTCCGCCGTGTAAGCGGGTTCATCGGTTGGATGAACTTCTGTGATCATGCCCCCATTCGTTGCAATATATTTGGTTTTTTTCTGGTGAAGCCAGTAACCCTGAAGACCAATGATAATGATTGCGACTAATATGATTAGCGTTTGAATCAAAATTACTTTTAAACCATGTTTCGATACGATTTCTTGTACCGTTCGGTTACTCTCTTCAGCCAGAGCTGGAGCAAGGGCGTTGCTGTCATCATCAACGACTGAGTTTTGATCCGAGTCAGTTTGATCCATAATATTTTCACCATTTTGTGTTTTCATAGAGTTTCTCTTTTCAAAAGTTTGTGTTAGAAAATCACGCAGATCGTTAATGAACAATGAGGTATACATGAGCGAACATAATGATTACGAATCCTGTGCAGTTATCATGTGCGAACGACGAAAAGCCACCGCCGTTTTGCGCAAAATCCCGCCAGAAAACCTTGAACAACTCATTAATATGTGGTCCGACATTGCACAGGGAATGATCGAGAAATTTAAGGAAGAACAGAAGGCCACTGAAGAGAAAGCCGCAGCCACAAAGCGGTTCATGGAAGAACACAATATTACGGCTGATGAAGCTCTCCAGATCTTCGAAAATCTCTTTGGTCCGTCCACGAAAAGTAAATCCACTTTTGGAAAAGTGAAGTACCGGATCGAAGTTGATGGAAAGTCCATAACCTGGACAGGAAAAGGTCGCCGACCTGCAGCGTTTGCCGAGATGAGCGACGATGAGCTCAAAAAATATGAAATCAGCTGAAGACTGGCTGCATACTGTCAGACGTTTCATGAATGAAGATTCGCTTGATACGTATGTAGACTCAAAACGTGATGTTCTACCTGCCACAGAATTTATGCGTTTACTAACCGCGGCGGAACACCGCCGCGTTGAAATACGAACCGGCAAGCTATTCGATAAAATCCCGAAAGGACTCTTCCGGTAGTTACAAATGGAACGGGAATGCATCACTGTTTGCATCCTCACCACTTCCACTCGCAGCTGCCGGATTGTTTAATTGCACATTTTTAGAAGATGCGTTGGGCAGGATACCTGACGTATCTGGCAGTCGGGATGAAATCGTTGACCACGGGTCCAGCGTCGTATTAGTCAGGCTCCCCCACTTCTCATTAATCTTCGATTTAACCGTATTGCATACCTCATCCTTCACCTTATCAATAATGTCGCTGATAGACGGAAACTGTGGGATTTTAAGTGATACCGATAGCGACCCCAGGCACTGTCCGAGAGAATCAGACGTACTGGATTCGCTTTTTGCGGCGTTGTTAATCCTTTCCACTTCCTGCTTATAGGCAGCATCTGCACCAGCTTTTGCCAGTTCGTATGCTGCACAGGTCTGTGTTGCCGCAAATGAGCTCACAGAAATGCAGGAAAACCCTACTGCAACGAGTAGGGTTTTTGTTTTATGGCCGAGGCGCTGACTTTGCGACTGGTGCATGAGTCTGTTCTCTCCTTTCATCATCTTTTCTTTTTGCAGAATTTGAAGGATGAAAAAGCTGCTTCATTACTGTTTTGTTTTTTACCTCATCTGAGGCCGCTTGTAAATGCTGAGGCTGTTTTTCATTTGCAATTGTGTTTTTGTAAAGCAAATTTTTACCCCCCTGATCTACATGTCCATAACCATGCAAAACAATTCCACTTTCGGCATTTTTATTGATTGCTGAAAGAGTCATATACGTTTTCCAGTTTCCGTCTTTATCAATACGCTTGTTCACTTTTCCAATCACGCTATGGTACTCACCGGACTCCTTATCCTTTGCGATCCCCTGCATGAATCCTTTACGCGACTCAACAAGGAAATAATCTGGGCGTTCGCCTTTTTTATGCGGTGCGATCAGCAAAGGTGTACCCGCGGTTTTTGACTCTTGAGGGAGTTTATAGCCTGTGGGCTTTGTCATGCTTTCTGGAGCTGGCTTACCATTAGGCAAGAACCAGTACAGTTCTTTTTCAGGCACGGCCTCACGGCTGAGATCAACACCGGTAATCTGCTGAATTGTTGTGCGGAGCTTCTGGAAGGTTGCAGCATCATACGGAACCAGTTCAGAAGGCTTATAGGCCTGTTCATTCCCTGCTGTTGGCTGTGGGTATACAGGCTTTACTTCCCACTCATTACGTTTGGTCTGGATAGTTTCATAACGAACGATCTTGTTGCTTTCATCACGGACAGGTGCATTCACCTCAACATCCACAAATCCCAGCTTTCTGACTGTAACAAGACGTTCTGTGTCTACACCAGCATCTTTAACCGCTCTCTCAAGGTCTTTCCCCCAGAGTGTCTTCTCTCCATGTTCATTTTTGAGGGTGACAAAGTAGTTCATGGATTCATCTTCTTTCCACTCATACTTAGCACGTCCATGCGCGACGATAACGCCTTTCTCCCAGGGTTCACCTGCAGCTTTATCTTCCTTTTGAGTATCAGATGCATTCTGCTTCTTCGGCTGCACAGAGGCCGATTCTTCCCAGCGCATTCCATTCTGCTGAACTGATGAATTTGTCTTTTCGTTTGCCCCTTCCTGCTTATTCGCATTTGAATCAGCAACATTTTCTTTTGCCGTTTCTTTTGCTGTTTCATTTGCTTTTTTGAGTTCGAGCAATTTAACCCTTTGTTCTGGGTTAGTCAGTTTCACCTCAATGTTGTATTCACTGATAAGGTTAAACACTCGCTCTTTAAATTCGTCACTGCCGGTGATTTCAATACCACGATGATGTTGCTTATCCGCGGTTAGAACGGCCGCCAGGATCATCTCGTCACTCTGGCTGGCTTCAGGGGTAGCCATACGCAGATGTGAGCCGTAATCGTAAAACGCATCCTGTCCATCAAGCGTATACGCCGTATAGTCTTTCTCTGCTCTGTACCCAAACCGGGCAATTAACCCTTCCAGGTCTATACGTTCTTTTGGGGGCGTTTCTGCATTATCGTTGGTTGCCCAGCGTATGCCGTTTTCCAGTTCTTCGTTTGTTTTTTTCTTCTCCTCGGTTTCATTTTCAGCCGGGGCGGTATTAGCTACAGATTCGCTGGGCGCTATCCTTTCAGGCTTTTGCTGAGCGGAGTCAGTTGTTTCACCGCCAAAGGCCATCATAGCGGCATACGCCTCAAGATCACTGGCGCTATTACTCTCTTCATCATCGCCGTCTCGATCTGTTGGTGCGGTGTATTCCGGTTCAGCAGCTGCAGGGGTGCTGGACACCGGCACAGCTTCCTCCGGTTCGGCAGCTGCAGGGGCGCTGGCCACCGGCGCGGTTTCCTCCGGTTCAGCAGCTGCAGGGGCGCTGGCCACCGGCGCGGTTTCCTCCGGTTCAGCAGCTGCAGGGGCGCTGGCCACCGGCGCGACTTCCTCCGGTTCAGCAGCTGCAGGGGCGCTGGCCACCGGCGCGGTTTCCTCCGGTTCAGCAGCTGCAGGGGCGCTGGCCACCGGCGCGACTTCCTCCGGTTCATCAGCTGCAGGGGCGCTGGCCACCGGCGCGACTTCCACCGGTTCATCAGCTGCAGGGGCGCTGGCCACCTGCGCGGCTTCCACCGGTTCATCAGCTGCAGGGGCGCTGGCCACCGGCGCGGTTTCCTCCGGTTCGGCAGCTGCAGGGGCGCTGGCCACCGGCGCGGCTTTTTCAGGATCTGCAACGGCAGCGCTGTCAGTCGAGCTGTGATTAACGTCAGTAATGTTCGGGTTATCAGTCGGCATAGTGTCTACCCTGTTCATTTGATTAATGGCTCCTTCTACCTGCAATCTGACTTGCTCCAGCCCTTCAGAGACATGCAAATCGTTGTAGTCAGTAAGCCCTTCTTTCGGGTTGCTAAAGGCAGGGACCAGAACATGGCCGGCAGTCAGCTCTGCAGCTTCTGTCGCTTTTTCTAGCCCAACGTTCTCGTCTTTATAAATGTCATTGTCAGCAAGGAAGTAATGAGTGCTGTTTGGAAAGGTGTCTTTCAGGCGGCCAGCAACTTCCACCATGTTGCCGGCATTAACCGTCATGATCACAGGCTGATTGATGGCTTCGCTGATACTGGCTGCTGTCGCATATCCCTCGGCATAAAGCAGGTTGTCACCATCCTTCAGTTGACCACCCACAACGAAAAAACTCCCCCATGCCTGGCCGTCTTTTTCAAGGTGTTTACTACCGTCGGACCAGATGCGCTCAAGGGTCCTGAACTCGCCATCAGCATTAAACAGAGGGATCACAACGTTGCCCCGCTCATCAGCTTTAAGGCCGTTAGCGGCAATGACCTGTTTGTTTTTCAGGTATGCCAGATCTCCCGTGGCATCCGGAAGCCGGTTATATTCTTCCATCAACCGGTTAGCGGTCTGATCAAACTTATCCGCTTGCGCTGCAGCTCTTTGTTCACGCCTTGCCGCAGCATCAGCACGGAGCATGGCCATTTGTTCAGGGTTAGGGGCTGCGCCGGTAGATACCCATTTCTGAATTTCACCACCGTTCTTATAGTCCCTGTACCACCCTGCAGGTCGGCCATCCAGAAAGGCGGCATACACCCCCTTTCTTGAACCAGCTTTACCGTCCACGGTATCGACATAATGCTTCTGGCCATCGAACTCTATGGGGTCTTTGATAATGGCACCGCGCTCTTCAAGCCACGCCGTAAATTCATCTTCAATGGCCTGAATATCCAGGGGCGGTTCTTCGATCACTTTATTGGGGTCAAAAATCCACTCTTTCAGCCGGCTCAGGTTGGCCCCCGGCTGTGCATACCACACCTTTTCTTCCTTCACGTAGTCCAGAGCATTACTGCCATCAGCCAGTTTGCCGGCCGCACGTATTGCACGTTGGCGATCGTCAAAGGGAATACTCAGACGGGTTCTTTCAGTTGCAATTTCAGGTTTCGCCATACTGTCTACCCCTGTAGTTATGTGTTATCGCTGAGAGCGCCGGTACCACCACGGCCGCCCGGTAAGTTTTTTCCCGCGGATAACCCGGAGAATGACCTGGTACAGCACCGGTAACGTGTAGCCCATCATGGCCAGCAGAAAGTAAAAGAGAACCACACAGGTGCAGATAACAAAGGTTTTTACTGACGGGAACGGAAACCAGATGAAGTACACAAGAAACGAGATAACAGGCACACCAAAAACCGTCAGTGGCCGGCCGGCATAACGCCATTTGTTAATGTCCATACTTGCCCTCTTTTAACGCCAGATAGTCCATATATCCTGCGACCTCGATGACTTCCGCTTCGTCGATCAAACCTTCCTGGTGCATTGCCCAGGCGTTCTGAATCAGACTGCGGTTTTCAGCGATCAACAGGTCGTCGATGTAGCGGCCCCACTTGCTGTAATCAACGTCATAGAGTTTGCGGCGCAGGCTGTTATCAATGACGAGATATTCACGGACAGCCTTGCGCCGGCCGTCTTTTGTTTTAAGCAAGCGTTGCACGATGATGTAAGAAAGGATACTCAGCAGGTCAAAGGCGGCAGCTTCACGCATTTCCGGCGGATAGTTCTGCAATGATCGGGAAATGGCTTCTCCGACCGTTTTGACGTGCAGTGTGCCAAGACAAAAGTGGCCGGATTTACCTGCCAGTACAGCAGCTTCAAATGACAGGCGGTTAAGGAGCTCACCAACCCCCATAATCTTCGGAGAACGACGGAGCCCGGAGAGAGTGATAAAATTGTGGAAGGAATCAATATCGCGCCCAATCTGTGACTGTGCCGGCGCCGGCGCAATCCAGTCTCGACTTCCCAGGCGATACTCGATGGGATCTTCAACCGTGATGATTTTCCGGTCCTGGTACGTTTCACCGCAATACTGGAAGATGCTGGCCATCAGGGTTGACTTGCCCGATCCCGTCTCGCCGCATATCAGTCCGAGGCCGGCAGCCGGCAACAGAGAATTAAACAGGTCCGGCTCAATACCCATTTGTTTAAGCTGAGGAATAACCTCATTCAGAACACGGAGTGTCAGAGACATTGCCGCTTCTGTTTTATAAATATCGGCCTGAGTAAAGTTCGCGCGGAACCGGCGGGTTTCGCCGCGGCCGAGTCCAATCGTGCCCGCTTCATCACCTCTTAGCTGGATAGCGGTATTAACGACCGCAGCACTTTTCAGCGTCCCTTTGATCTCCTGACCGAACACCTTATCAACGGTACGTTCCAGCTCCAGGTTGTCGAGCGGGTAAGATGTCATGGGCAACTGGCGCCCATGACGTTCTACCCAGATTTTATCTCCGCCCTGCAACAGAATATCGGACACTTCATTGTTTGAGCAGTGTACGAGAAAACGTTCCAGCGTCTGGGGCGTCAGCGTTGGACCAAAATTGAATGCTTCCATCTACTGCCCCTTAACGTATGGTCGGTTTCCAGCTGCGTTTGTTGATGTCAAACTCAGCTTGCTGCTTCATACGTTTCGTTTTATCGCCCAGCATGAGGCGGTTTTTATCCCCTGTAACTGTTTGCTGCTGCTGTGTGATGACTGGAGCCTTAATCATGCCCTGCTGCAGTAGCGTGCTGTAGCGCAACATGCCGGTGTAATCCCGTGTGAGGCGATTGAAATTAGCAGTGAATATCTCATCAGCTTTTTGGCGACCGTCAGACCAGCCCAGCGCGACAGCTTTTTTCCAGATATCACGTTGTTTCCCGTCCTTCGGCATTGCAGCCGGTTCAGGCAATTCGATCCGCTGCGCCATCAGCCCGGTCAGAAGATAGCTTTTCCAGGTCGGCGGGTTACTGACAAAGCGCGCCGGCACCACAATGTCATAGGCACGGTTGGCCGTTCGGATTTGCTCATTGGTAATGTGTGCAACGTCTTTAGCTTCAGCAATGACCGGAGGCAGGTAGCCTTCAGAAGAGATCAGCGGCTGGAACGAATACATGTAATCAAGGTTGCTGCGCTGATTTTCCAGCGCGGCGCGAATTTCTTTAGCGCGTTCTGCCTTTCCGCCGCGAAATCCAATGGTGTGCGCTGCGTCGTTTAGCATACTGCCAGTAACATCGGCCTCATCGTCACTTTGGCTTGGCGGGTCCATGTAGTAATCCAGGCCTTTAACATCGGAGTCGTCCGCGCGTGCAACGTTCGCAGCAAGCAGCGGTAACGTCAGAAGCACGATCAGTTTAAGTTTCATGGGCGGGTCCCTCTGAGGAATGAACCTTTCTTCGATGGTGTGAGGTAAAGCAGCTGCAGTTCACCGGGTTTCTGGTTGATGGTGGCACGGTACTGCGTTTGTTGTCGGATCAGGGTCAGCAACTGTTCAAACGTAACCTTCGAACCACCAACATCGATATTGAGTGGAAGCGGTAACTTGATCCCCTGACTGGTGAATTGAAGGCCACGCTGTTTAGCCAGTTGCTCCAGTAATTCGTAAGCATCACCCTGCCAGCTCACACGAACATACTGACTGTTTGCATTGATAATGGTAGGGAATTTGTAACGGGTCCTGTTAATGGCTCCAGCCTGGTAAAGCTCATCCTGTGCGAGTTTTATCTTAATGGCTTGCTCACGCAATTCCTGATCTACCAGCTGCTGTGCAGAGATTTGTTTTTCCTTTTCGCTTTGAGAGGCACACCCGGCAAGAGCTAACACAGAAACGGCCGCGAGGACCGTTTGCATTTTGATTTTCATTTCTTACTCCATTTTACTTCGGATTGAATTTGTCGTCGCTTTCACTTCTGAATTGCATTTCATTTTTACTATTATTTTGCTCACGAATCAAACGATGTTTCTCGTTTTGAGCATACGCCTGCTGAGCGGCATCTGTGAAGGTAATGCCCTGCGCGACAGGGTGATTGTGGTTCACAGCTGCATCGACGATACGATTACAGCACAGTTCCTTAAACTCGCCGTCACCATCAACACGAACAGATTTGGCTTTACCAGCAATCGTTAATGCAATTGCAAGGTCAGCCGTTTTCTCTTTGTCGATTCCATTACTTTCTGTCAGCACAATATGACCACGATCAGCCGCTACCGGTTTACCGTCGCGCTCAAAGATAACAGTACCGTCTTTCAAAAGCCGTGGCTTGACACCATGACGTGCTGAGGCCATTACGGCCACATCATCACGATCATGACTGGTGATGGCGTTAAAGGTACGGTTGAACCCGATCTGCTCAACCAGTTGCTGTTTATACTTCTCCTTCTTCCTGGAGGAATAGGCAAAGCCCCTCATTTGGCTGAGCGCTGCCTTATCACCCTTCAGTGCTTCCTGTTCGACCCACTCCCGGTAAGAAAGCCGTGGGTTAGCCGCCCTGAAGCCGTTGCGTTCTTCACGCAAGCTAAGACGCAGATTGGCAACCGCCTGCAGGCGTTTGAACTCAGCCAGGTTGTACATCAGCTTTCTGGTATGAGGATCTGAAACAGAATGCCGGACGTTATTTTTCACCAACCGGGTATGTTGGGCAATTTTCCGGTATTCATCGGCGATGCGATCCTTATCCGGAGAATATATCGGTAAATTGTTTCGGTAGGCGCGATAGCGACCCTTGAGCAGCATTCTTTCTTCTGCGCGCTCAATTTTACGCTGCAGACGTTTATTGGCATCTCGACGATAAGCACCAGGGGTATATGCGGTTTTAAATACCGATACTTTGGCCGGTTCAATATGTGAAGGCTGGTATTCACCAAAGCGCTCTTCCATCGACTTCAGGGTATATTGCGCCTTGTTAAATACCAGACTCGCCTTAACAGCCGTCTTCTGGTTTTGATGTTCGTGGGTAATGACGTAGCCCTTTTTCCCCTGTGCTTTTTCGACACGAAGACCGATGTCTGCAAATGTCTTATGCACATCATCCCAGCTTTTGGCTTCACGAAGCCCAGCTGAAACATGGATCAAGTTTTGACGACTACCGCCTACCTGTTCATCACCAACGATATAGCGATAGAGCGTTTCAACCCCCTCTTTATTCTCCATCTTGTTGATGCGATCGAGTGAGCGCCAGTTGCCCCGCTCTTTCTTGCTGTGAGGGTTCCGGACAATCTGTTGACGGTCATTAACCACATATGCACCGTTTGAATGGGACCAACCATTCTTCAATTCCAGTAAGCGGCACGCCTGATGAAGAGTGTCTTTGGTAAAGCTCGATGAGGCTGCTTTATATGTCTGGGGATTGATGCGGTTAACAGCAACATGCACATGCAGGTTATCTGTATCCCGGTGGATGGCAGCAACATACTGGTGATCGGACATGCCCATCGATGCCAGTGTAAACTTCACCGAATCGAAAACCTGATCATCATTCGGCTTTTCATAGTCAGGCCATGAGAGAACATAGTGCATAACTGGATCTTTACAGCGTGTGCTTTGCTGAGAAACTGAATTCATTTCCTGTGCTGCACCATCGAGCGAGAAGGTATTGTACTGGCAGGTAACATCACCAACCACAACACGCTGTACACCTGGCTCAACATCCACCGGTGTGCTGATCACTTTCTGCTTACGGGTCAGGTAATTGTTTAACCCTTCGAACATATCTGATTTAACAGCCAAAGCCGTCTCAGGAGTAGGCTGAACTGTATCAGTCAACTCCTGAGACGGCTTGTCTGCCATGTACTTAATCAGCTGACCAAAGCTGGACTTTTTGTCCCTTCGGCCCTCAATGATTTTAGGTATCACCATCCATCTCCTGTTGCAGTTTCTGTGCGGCCTTTTTGACCTCGATCAGAATCTCTGAATACTCCTTGCTATGAACTCCGGCACCTTCGTTAAACAGATGTTTTTGAAGGGCTGTTATCTTTACAAGAGCGGCAAGTGCATTGTAATTGCCTTTCGATTGAATGCGCTTTCCAAGCCCAGATTTGATAAGATATTGACTAAGACTAAGCCCTGCTTCATGGGCCTTTTCGGTGAGTTTAGCTTTCACTTCTGTGGAACATCTCACCTGGATTCGATCGTCTGTTTTTCTGCTCTCGCTACGGCTCATCAGATAGCTAACCTCGTTAGGGGGTGTCGGGGCTTGCCCTGACCAAGACGTTTTTGGACGGCCGCCGCGTGTCGGCGGTACTCCAAAAACACATCTTGTCCCGTACTTAAATACCTCATTGAATTCTACCATCGGCGAGGTTTGAAAGCCAGCAGCGAAGGGCCTGGCAGGCAGAGCAATTGAATCGTGCCGGGCATCATGTAAAATCACCCGAATAGCCTGGGTCGATTTTCTCCGGTTCGGCATGGCGATTTTGACATTATTGGGAGGGCATATGCCTGCAAAAAAGAAAGCATTTTATAGCAGTGAGGACATCGGAAAATTCAAAAGCATTCTCGACGACTTGCCTGATGTGACGTCGGAAAGGCTTGAGAAAAAGCACGTACTCGACGAGCTTAAGTCTGACATTAAGAAGCTGAAAGATTCGAAAGGATATGAAGATAAAGAGATACTGAAATTCCTCAACGATGCGGGTTTTTCAGACGTTACATTACGTGATATCAAGGACATTACTGCCGGACGAGTTGGAAAAAAAAGAACCAGCAACAGCCGAAAAAAAATCACTGGAGTTGACGAAGAGCAGCGCACACAAAATAGCTCTACCGCTCAGAATCCTGACGCTTCAGGTCCGCAGTATTAACCTTCACCTTTCACATATAGCATCCCACATTATGATATAGCTCCCGGCCTGTCAGGCCGGGCATGGGTGCTGCCTGTTCGTGTAATTGTGCGTGCATACTTGTCACCGTTCCGGTGACAAGGGCACTCATTGGCCGGAAAAAAATTTTCCGGTTCCGCTGCGATGCAGCGCTCAATGGTGCGCACGTTCAGGGCCACGATCCGCCCTTGATCCCGATAAATTTACAGGGAAAGGAGTCCGGGCAAGGATATTAAAAAGGGGCGCATACAGCGCCCCTGAGACAGTTACAGATTACATTGCGGCTTCTTTAATCCGCCGGAACACTGCCAACCAGAAACGGAAGTGATCCCATTGCGCTGCGTTCATCGGATGCGACTTTGTTTGCACTCCGTTTGCGACATCTTCAGCATAGTGTATAATCCACAATGGCATTTTGAACCTCACAATTTAAATTGCCTACCCAGCCGGATTGTTGGCGCAATCCGGCACCTTTTCTGGATTTCAATGATTCATCACCTCCTTCACATCCAGAACCAAAAAGTTATCGTTAGCGTGACGCTGCCCTACGATGAAAACAGCATCAAAGCGACTTACTGCAACTACGTTTAGTTTGCCTGTAACCTCCTTTCCGTTGATGTTGATGGTTTCATAGAGCACCTCGTATTCCTTCGCAGAATCGGAATACTTCTGCTCTTTCCAGTTTTCTATCTGTGCGATCAGCTCCGGGGCCAGCTGCTGACGAACACGGTTTAGTTCATAGTCACGATTGAGAATCAGGCGGTAATCTTTAATTAGCTGGTTGATAACCTTGTTCTCATCCCACTCGGATAGCAGTGGGCACTGTTCGCACTGTATAACACCATCTTCAATCAGTTTTTCTCTGATGCCATTAACTACCTGTACAGCACTTAATTCACTGTCGTAGTTCTTTTTAATTTCTTCGCTTCCCGGATATACCATAGCGACATCATTAAAATGGCTTACGATTAATTCTGACACAATAAGGGTATAAACCTCATAAGGGTATAAGGCCGCCATAATATTCTCTCCACGTTATTTACAGAGCGTTTTAATCAATATCCACTTTTAAACTTCACGATTATTATACGTCTAATGAGCCATTGCAGGCAAGAAAAAAATGCCCCTTTTCGAGGCAAATTTTTAACCGGTTTACCACTCCCAAACGGTCAGTTCTGGCACCTGTTCCGCATCCCGGTCAAACCAAATCCAGTCGAACCCGGCACCATTTAACGCGGCTATATTATCCAAAGCACTTGCACTGATCCCCGCCCTGGTTAATTCCACTCGCCATTGTTCAGTAGCAGAAATACGCAATATCCACCCATAGCGATTTTTCTCGATCCAGAACAAACCTTGACCGGACAAGTCATCGTTACAGACCTTGTCCAGTAGTTCCGCGTCTTCTTTTTTTACATGGCCGGTACTGACGACCGCCACCCGATATTGTTCACTGATATTCATACTCCCCCCTCTGGATTGGCGGCCCGCGTCCTGCGGGCCGTTCTAACTCAAATACTCACTGCGGGTAATCATTCATATCCGGGAACGGCGGTTCATCATGATTTTCAATGCCTCCCTGGCCTTCTGCACTGGTGTTACGTGGCCCAGCTCCCGGCAGCATCTGCATTTCGCCGTTATTATCGATCACAATTTCCTTATTGCTGCGCATTTTGCCGTCTGTCCCTTGCCATTTGTTATTACGAATGCGCCCGACAAAATACAGCATCATACCCTTTTTGAAGTACTTCCCAGCTGCTTCGGCTTTCTTTCCAAAAATGACAATATCATGCCATTCCGTTTCTTTTTGCTCCTTCCCTTCGTTGTCGCTGTAGCTGATTTCTGTAGCCAGCGTCAGGCTCGCAATGGCCGTTCTGTTTGGGGTGTAACGCACTTCTGCATCTTTGCCAGCACGCCCCATCAGAATCACTTTGTTTTCGCCACGTTTCCACATAATACACCTCATATATTTGATGTTTATCAGTAAAAAATGGGAGGATTAAGGGGGATTTCTCCCCCTCTTTTTCAGTAAAACTTCACGTTCGATTTCAGGGCTTTTTCAAAGTCTTTTACAAAGGAATTTGCAAAAGTGTAATCACGATGAATAAGCTGTTTTGTTTTAGGATTTCGCCACTCAACCTGCACTGATTCGGCTGAGTATTCGATCACCTCGATTTGATTTTTCACACCGAGATAATCAGCAATTGCCATTACGGCATTCACTTTTTTTTGGTCTGCTTCTTTCATTTCAACTCCTTCGCCAGTCGGGGCGCTACCGCGAAAGACTCAACTGCCTTTCGATGTAATAATTATACGTCTAATGAGCCATTTTATCAACTCATCAGACGTATTTTTTTTATTTAATTTTGTTCAAATATGAACATCAAATGATGCCAGACATCTAACCTAATGGCTTGAATTTGGCCTTGTTGTAGGTGATCCGGTAGTCTTTGCACTTCCCGTTCTGCCGCAGGAACTCCAGCGAGACAACGTTAGCAGCGGCAAAATTGATGCACATAATGCTTTCCAGCGCCTCGAACAGGTCGGCTCCATTGGCAAGCGGAAACCACAGATCGTTGTCGCTACCGCTTAATTTTTCATGCAGACAGAAATGCACAGCACGCACGCCGCCAAATTCCGTAACCAGCACCGTATTGCTGGCGCGAATATCAGTTAGTGTTAACATTTTTCCCCCTGTCAGTATTGGCCCCCTCACGGGGGCCGCCGTTTCAGTCAATCGCGCGGTAAATCAAACCGGCTTCGGCGTGCTGGTCGGCATATAATTTGAGCTTTTCCTGCTGGGTGATCAGCATGTCGCAGATGTGCTGATAGCCTTCATCATGTGCGTGCCAGATCATGTGGTTCAGGGTGAACAGGGTCAGCACGATACCGGTAGCTTCTGCGGACAGTTCCCCTTCGAACCAGTTACCGCTAACCGATACCGTGAAGCGCTCTGCGCTCAGTGGGTACATGAAGCCGCTACCGCAAGACAGTTCGACGAACTCCCAGGAACCGCCTTGATAATCGACGCAGAGAGAGCGTGCGAGGTTGTAGACACCGGCCTCACCTGTGAGATACCAGGCGCCGAACAGACGTGGCAGAAAGGCCATGCGGCGGTTATTGGGGATAATGCGTGCAGTGATGGCGGGTTGATTCAGTTCAGTAGACATTTTCTGTACTCCTGCGCCAGTCGGGGCGCTACCGTCGAAAGACCGGATTGCCTTTCGATGTGATTATTATACGTCTAATGAGCCATATTAATCAAGCAAAAAATTCCCGCCTGCCTGAATATTTTCAGGCGGGAGAACTCTTTCCCCTGTCCATTTTTGGGGGCAGGATCACGCCTGCCCCCTTCTGATTCACATGATTACTATGACTTTGTTTCAGCGTTAAAGTGTACGGCGGCGATCCTGACCAACGGGATCACCGCGCTTTCTTCATCGAGCACACGAAAATTTATCGCTTCCCCCAGGTGCATCAGGTTAGCGATAAAATCAACGATGATTTCGGAAACCGGGTGTCCGTCGCAGTCCTGCTCATTCAGGCGCGCAAACAGCGCCAGCGCCTTAGCGGCCTTGATTGCCCGCTCTTCGTTTTCTTCGTCCATACTGCCGAAACACCATTGCCCCTTTTCAATCAGGGCCAGCGTGTCGTAATAGGCTTCATTCTGGGACATGTTTTTTCCTCCTGCGCCAGTCGGGGCGCTACCGTGAAAGTTCGCTGCGTTACTGCGTGAATTAGCCGTTAATCACCTTCGTGATGCACTCCAGCGCCTCAGACTCCTGCGGATAAAGTCGGCGTGCAGCTCCTTCACCAGACTGGATTTCTTCCAGCCGGATAAACTGCGCCGCCAGCGCCACGACTTTTTGCAGCGCCTCGGCATTGACCTCTATTTTTCGATCGCGGGCGGCATCTTCGCGCACCTGCTTTGCCAGGCTCCAGACGGTATCTTTTCCGACGCCATAACGGCTGTGTGAACTGCATTCCGCGATTTCTGCCAGAACGGCTTCGGCCTCATCGTCAGTGAGGTTCATATCACTGGTGCAGTCATGGACATCTTCAGCAGTCCAGATCAGCAGGCTGATCCGCTGCTGTGGATCAAAACTATCGAGAAGCCTTGCGCAAATTTCATTTACGTTACCGTGCATTGTAAAACTCCTGCGCCAGTCGGGGCGCTGCCGCGAAAGACCGGATGCCTTTCGATGTGATAATTATACGTCTAATGAGCCATATTAATCAAGCGATTTTTCACGCTCATAGCTGCTACAGGCAACGCTGTAGCCGTTTGCATCCAGTTCTGAAGGCCAGTCGTCACGCCCGCAACCTGACAGCAGGCAGGCGCTGAGGTGCCCAGGGCGATAGTCGAGATGCTGGCATGAGGCGCAAAGGTCATCATCTGAGATTGAGCGGCCTGCACAGATAGGCGGCGCTCCATCAGTGGGAATTTCTCGAATATGCAGCGTTGTCACTTTTTTTACTCCTGCGCCAGTCGGGGCGCTGCCGGTTAGGGATGCAGGGGGCTGTCGCCCCCTGCGGCGGTTCAGTCCTTACCTTTATCCTTCATGACTTTAATCAGCCCGGTAATGGCTGTAATGAGGGCGGCCACGGCCGTGATAATCTGAGGGAGGTTATGGAGGATTTCAGAAGAGGTCATAATGCACCTGTAAGGCTGTTTAGGAAGGTACTGATTTGAATCAGTAAAAACATTATACGTCTAATGAGCCATATATGCAAGCAAAAAAACGCCCCGTGTAGGGGCGCTGTGATTATTTTACATACTGCCAGACATGCGGCGGGATCTTATCCCAGATGCGTCCCGATGCCAGCTCTGCGCGGCGATGGTCGGCGGCAGCCTCAAAAGCCTCGGTGTCCTCCGGCGGCACCTGTCCACGATCCCGCATGGATTCGTACATTTTTTCCAGTGTGTCCGGGTTACGACTGCGCCGAAAACGGAGAAGGTAAAAACGCCTCCGCGCCTGATAAACTGTTTCCGCCATGTATCTGCGTCCTGAGCGCCTTGTTATTTCGCATAGTATTCACGTTTTGGTTGAATAAGTCTTCGACTATACGCCCCTTGCGGGGCGTAGCAGGCGGTCAGCCCCAGGTGCTGTAAAAATGGCTTTCGTTAGGATCGGTCTTATAAGCCTGTTCGTACTCGTCAATGCTGACAGACGGATGCTCATGGTTTTCACAGATGCGACGGGTCACGGGTTCGCCTTTAAAGTCGTTCAATACCGGCTTTAACTCGCCAGACATTGCACTGTCTGCTTTCACCTGCTGCGCAGCGATGCGGCGCAGTACGGCGGTTTTCTTACCGCGCAGGGCGATCACCTGATAAAAACAGGTATTTGTCTGCTCATAACCCCAGCTGGAAACAAAAACATCACCAAGAGAAACGGAGCCGTTACGGAACTGAAGGGATTGAATAGCCATATTTATTACTCCTGCGCCAGTCGGGGCGCTACCGCGAAAAGCCTCATTGCCTTTCGATGTGATTATTATACGTCTAATGAGCCATATTAATCAAGCAATAAATACATGCCCGGCATGATTTTTTCAGGCCGGGGAATACTTCCTTTCCCTGTTTATATTTCAGGCCGCAAATGCGGCCTGCCGTCTGCATTACACGCGAGGGGGTAACATTCCGGGATAGTGACTGGCAACCAGATTATTGATCTTCTCAACCAGCTCCGGGCGTTTAAACGTAATGTGCGCGCTGCCCTTTTTGTAATATCGCACGCTGAAGTAATCACACTCGAACACCTTACCGTTGAACTGGTTTTCACTGAAAAAGGCATCCAGTTTGGCACCGTCAGAAACGCGGTAATCAGGCACGTTACGCCCGTCCAGCACGTAGAACGGCCGCGCCAGATCGTCAATTTTGGTGTGCCCGTCTGAGCTGAAGCGCACCCAGCTACTGCGCCAGACATCGAGCAACGGCGCGATGATGATACGCTTGCCAAACATGCAGGGGTTATTGGTTTTATAATCCCACGACAGGGATTTAAAGATATCAATCAGCCCTTGCGTGAAAGTATCGGCCTTGCTTGCGTTCAGGTGCCGGAACGTACTCATAACGTTCTCCAGCGTTATCGGCGGCATTTCCTCGCCTGCCACCTGCCGATCCCATTCCTGACGTTGTTTGTTGCTCATCAGCGTATACATGCCGGTTTCCGACATCAGCCGATCCCAGATTTTTCCGTCGATAACGCGGGAAATAGCCGTTTCGGCCTGGTCTGGTCTGGTGTCGCTCCATTTGATCGCGCTCTCTACGGCTTTGTCGTAGTCATACAGGTACTGACAGCCTCCGGCCTGCTGCATCAGATCGCGCGCTTTTCGCAGCTTGTCTATGCCGTCGAGATAGACGCGAATACCTTCATTCCGCAACGAGATAATGCGCTCAATAGCTATGGACGGGATCACTTCACCGCCATGCTGGCAGGACATCAGATCGACCGACGGGAGAGTTTTTTCAGATGACATTTCAGACTCCTGCGCCATGCGGGGCGCTACCGTAAGGGGTGAACAGGGCTGGCAATGCCAGCCCATCAATGATTATTTGCAGCGCTGAAGCAGTTTACTGACCTGCTCGGCCAGCGCATACGTGGACGCATACGGGCCACTTAAACGACGGTTAGGGATTTCGTTGAGGGCATACAGGCACGCCTTCAGCAGCGCATCTTTCTGCGTTTCCAGTTCAGCTTTAAGCTGGGAGGGGGTCAGTGCTTTACTCATAATTTGTTACTCCTGCGCCAGTCGGGGCGCTACCGCGAAAAGCCTTATTGCCTTTCGATGTGATCATTATACGTCTAATGAGCCATAACAATCAAGCGTTATCTGATTAATTTTCTTTGTTTTTTCCTGAACTCCTTTCCCTGTAAATTTTGCTTTTCAGATCCCCATCAGCCCGATGAAGGTGCTTTGCCGGCATGGTGCAGGGGTTCAGGCATCAGACACTAGCGATAGCCCGAAACCCCGCAGGGGGTTCGGCGGAGCTGCCAGGCTTTGCCTGGCTAGCGGAGTGTGGCTGACGACTGCCCGACGGGCAGGAGCCGAAGGGGCCCAGAGGTGTTTTAGTACGACAGGCCAGCCAGAAAACGCCGGCAACTGAGCAGAAATGAACAGGGAAGACACGCTGTGCGGGCGTCAAAATTAAGTTAACTTGCAGACACCAGGGCGGGATCACATCAGAAAAGGCCAGAATAGGGGGCAGGACTCGTCAAAGACATAAAAACGATGATGGGTACAGGTTTTTTAAATGCGCGCCCAGAGAGCGGCTCAGCGCGTTTCAGGGCAATACGGGTTCGATGCCCGTATTGCCCTGCAGGCGGCAACCACCGCGTCAGCCTTCAGCCCCGGCCAGATAGCGGCTTAGCCCCTCACGGGAAGCCAGCACCGACGCTCTGAACTGCGGTTCGCCGTCACCCAGCGCCTTCAGCTTCTCCACGATATTGATCATCGGCACGGCTGTGCGCTGCTTATAACTCTCGATGTCAGCAGCATATTTCAGTAATGCCGTATCACTCGCCTCTTCAACTGGCAGATAAGCACGCAACCACAGCGCATCTGCGAACGGGTCTATCAGCTTTTGCAGCGCTTCAGCCGTTGCTTCAAGCGCCCGCCGGTCAGTTTTAATGGTGCCAGTCTCCGGATCAACACACTTCCCTTCCCAGCACTCAGGTACAAACGACTCCCGATAATGAAAACCGTTGTCTCCGTTTTCCGCACAGGCCAGAAGGTTCTCGATGCTTTCAGGTGTTCTGTGCCGTAACATCCTGGCCGTTGCCATACCGATCGCATTTATCATGATGCCATGCAGTCCCAGCGCCTCCTGACGGTACTCCGCAGCGATATCATCCTGGGCAATATCATTCCAGCGCATCGCCTGTGCCCAGGCAGTCCAGAGCTTTTCTGCCATATCACGCTGTTGCGTCGAGGGAATGCTGTTGGCCCGCAGGTTGAGCATTTTTTTCGTCGCATCGTTCAGTGCTTTAAAGCTGATCAGCCGTGAGCTTTTCGCCGGGACCACGTTGTGTTCAAAATCCACTGTGCCCGCCAGCCCGGTGACGGTTCGGGCCAGATGCATTGCCAGCTGGTTGACCGGATCATTGTTGTTATATGCCATACTGATCGCCGCTGCCGGTTTGCTCGCGTTGTTATTAATATCAGCGAAAAACTGCTGGCGTAACTCAAGTGGCAGGCCAACGGTAAGCAACAAGCTGATCGTATCTTCCGTATTGGAATAATCGCGTACAAATTCAAAAATACCCAGCGCACGGTGCTGGCCATCGAATAATTTTAAATCAGCGTCCATCGGAATTTTAAGAATCCCGGTGATGCTGCCAACTTACTGATTTAGTGTATGATGGTGTTTTTGAGGTGCTCCAGTGGCTTCTGTTTCTATCAGCTGTCCCTCCTGTTCAGCTACTGACGGGGTGGTGCGTAACGGCAAAAGCACCGCCGGACATCAGCGCTATCTCTGCTCTCACTGCCGTAAAACATGGCAACTGCAGTTCACTTACACCGCTTCTCAACCCGGTACGCACCAGAAAATCATTGATATGGCCATGAATGGCGTTGGATGCCGGGCAACCGCCCGCATTATGGGCGTTGGCCTCAACACGATTTTCCGCCATTTAAAAAACTCAGGCCGCAGTCGGTAACCTCGCGCATACAGCCGGGCAGTGACGTCATCGTCTGCGCGGAAATGGACGAACAGTGGGGATACGTCGGGGCTAAATCGCGCCAGCGCTGGCTGTTTTACGCGTATGACAGGCTCCGGAAGACGGTTGTTGCGCACGTATTCGGTGAACGCACTATGGCGACGCTGGGGCGTCTTATGAGCCTGCTGTCACCCTTTGACGTGGTGATATGGATGACGGATGGCTGGCCGCTGTATGAATCCCGCCTGAAGGGAAAGCTGCACGTAATCAGCAAGCGATATACGCAGCGAATTGAGCGGCATAACCTGAATCTGAGGCAGCACCTGGCACGGCTGGGACGGAAGTCGCTGTCGTTCTCAAAATCGGTGGAGCTGCATGACAAAGTCATCGGGCATTATCTGAACATAAAACACTATCAATAAGTTGGAGTCATTACCAGAATCCCCACTGCCGGCGAGAGTTCGCTGGGAAGGAATTCAACATGACTATCAATATTTCCGGTAATTGACGGCAAAATATAGGGAGCTCGTTTTGATGTTGCGCCGGCAACATAATTCCGTATTTTTTTGGCCCGCGTTTTGTTCGCTTCTCGCTGGCTGCGATCCATAACATCGCCATCATTGTCCATTGCAAGAATACGACGTAACACGACCATAGGAACCGTCAGCATGTATTGTTCTATGCCGCCCTGTATTCCGCGTGTGGCCGGGACTCTGAAAAAATAGTTATCAGTATTCATAATATTTCCTTCGTATATCCGATACGTTCAGGAAGCACGTTTGCGCGTCGGTGTTTTGCGCTGCTATTTCCAGATCGGCGGTAAGCCGGCATCGATGCAAAGGACGCACCAGACGGAATACGCGATGTCACTTTCTCCGTTCACCCAGCGGCGCACCGTTCTGCCGTTCACGCCGACATGTCGCGCCAGTCCCTCCTGACTCAGGTTGAGCACATTTTCCAGCAGATAGCGGAGTTCATCCCCCGTCGGCGGGGTCCATTTATCAGCGGGACGGAAACAGCTTTCGCGGATCGCGCCCACGTTAAGCGGCACGGTATATTTATTGCCCATAGCAAGCCTCCAGAGCCGGCCGCACCACTGTGCGGCCGCGGTTATCAAATCAGACCATGTTCAGCAAAAGAGTAAATATCGCTGCCGCCCACAATCAGGTGATCGAGGACTTTGACATCAACCATCCCCAGCACCTGCGCCAGACGCTCGGTGATCAGCTTGTCAGCCTGGCTGGGTGTAGTGTTAGCGGAAGGATGGTTATGCGCCAGTACCACGGCGGCGGCATTATGATGCAGGGCGCGTTGCAGGACGATACGCGGATGAACGGTGACGCTGCTGATAGTTCCCTTAAACAGTTCTTCAAACGCAATCACGCCGTTGTGGCAGTTAAGAAAGAACGCGCAGAATGATTCGCGTGGTTCTGCAGCAAGACGAAACCGCAGTAAGGAACGCGCGGCGTCGGCGCCGGTGATAAAATCCGTTGTGGTAATTTTACCGGCAATAATGGCGTCCGCCTGGCGGATAATGTTGAGTTCTTCTGCTGAAAATTTCATATATTTCCCTCGTTAGGGGACCTGAGCACCATGCCCGGCCACAAATATATAATAGGACATTTTGTCCTAGATGTAAATACAGTGAAATATAAAAAAGCCCGATTTAACGGGCTTTTATGGTCTATTTCTGTCCCCCTGCAATAACTTCCAGTTCCGTCTCTGAAAGCATAATTTTCAGGCAGGGTTTGGTACGGCTGAGAAGTTCAATCGACCTCGGATCGAGCTCCAGGGATTCGCAAAAATCATCTCCGCCACAGGCATCACGCATCCGGTCCCAGAGCTCGTCAAAATCCGTTGTATCCGGATTAAAACCATTGGCGTAACAGACATTGTGCATCCCATTACTGTTTTTCTCACCTTTCGCCGCCATCACATACACGCCATGATCTTTGACAAAAAGAAGCGGGCAATTAAAACGCTTAACTTCAGCAATAACGACGTTGAGCATAGGATCAGTAAAAACAAGTTCTGATTGCATGGTCATAGTGTATTTACTCCCTGAAAGCTATTTGTTGACCGCAGCGGCGGTGAGAATGTCAGAAAGCGACCCCAGCAGATATAATTCGGTGAGCTCGCCTGTTTCATTCAGAATAAATAGCCCTGCAGGTCGGCCATTATGAAAAATAATGGCTTCATGCGATTGATGTAATTCACACTGACACAGCGAGAAATAAATAAGTGACCATTCAGGGGAAATAACGGTTTTATTGCCATGTTCCCGGATATAGCGGGCAACATCAGCCTGTTGCTGAGAATTGAGAGCAGTCATAAGGTGACTCCTGCGCCGGTCGGGGCGCTACCGTCGAAAGACCGGATTGCCTTTCGATGTAATTATTATACGTCTAATGAGCCATATAAATCAAGTTAATTTTGTTATTTCCCTGGTTTAAGGAGACTCTTTCCCCTGTAAATTTTGCATCACAAGCGCACCGTTCGGGCGCTGCAGGCGAATAATATCGTTCTGGCGAGCGTCTTTTTCCCGGATGATCCGCCAGGTTTCGGTGACGGCGCCGGCTGGCTGATACAGTCTGACCTTCACCTCGGAACGCTCTGCAGACAGCACAATGCAGCCTTTCTCATCTTGTGCAGCTGCGTGCCGGGCTTCATCTTTTTCCCGCGGACAGTCATCAAATCCTGATATTCGGACCGGGTGGCCATCGATATCAACCTGATAGCCGGGCGAAATCACGGGCACGGGCTGTGGCACATTCGGGAAATAATCAGCCAGATCACACCCTGTCAGGGCTACGGGCACAAGGCAGGCATACAGCATTAACATTCGGCGTGTGGTGATCATAAAGGGTCCTCTCTGGTCGCCGCGGGCCTTATTTCGCCTTCTCAACCAGCTGCAGTGACGGATGCTCACCGGCCAGAAGTAACAGGAAATTGAATTCCCCGGTCTTGAGCTTTACGCCGCGCTGAGCAGCCTTTTCTTTGGTCTGCCATGACGCCGGTTTATAGCCAAACAGCGCTGCAATTTCAGCGTGCTTCAGCCCCAGCGCCAGACGCAGGCGGCGAACGTCTTCGGCCGTGGCGGGATCTTTGACCATATCATCAGGACTGAATGCCCTGTTCAGGCGGTAATCAGGATGCACGCCGGCGATCAGCATCAGCATGTTATATTCGCCTGGGCGAAGACTGGTCTTGTTGTACTGGCTGAGATCGTCGCTGATAGCTTCCTTACGCTGCCAGGCGCGCAGTTCGTACCCCATGACAGCCCCTAATGCGGTTTCAGTCATGCCCATTTTTTCCCGGAGCGTCTTCACTGTTTCCGGCTGCGGAACGACGCTAACCATCTTAATCATTACCCTTCTCCCAGAAGTCTGAATTCAGAAAAATTTTCACCTGGCGCGTGCGGGGATAGTCCTGGTGCTTCAGCCCCTCCCGCGTGTCAGACAGGTACTGCGTTTCCTGCTGCACCTTGTTGATTTTGCCATTCCATTTGCGGGCCAGCGCCCGGTAACTCCCGTTCTCCAGCTGATAAACTTCAAACGTATACTTGTTCGGACCGCTCCAGCCTTCGTTGTAATAGACCTGTTTCATAGGATCTGCCTGATCGATGCGCCCCGTAAACATGACATCCCGGCTGCATTGCCTGAACCAGTAACCGCGGGGCATAGCCGGTGGCCGGTCGCTTATTTCCCGTCTGGATAGCGTGCCGAAAGGCTGTGAGCGCAGGTGACAACCTGATCTCAGGTCAATCTGGCATGGCGTGTTGTGCAGGGACCAGCGCCGCTGCCGCAGACAATGGCTCAGGGTGATCACAGGAACGACACGGGAAACGAACAGGGGGAATGATTGCATGGTTTTACTCCTTCGCCAGTCGGGGCGCTACCGAAAAATGAGCCTTGATAATACGACGAATGAGCCATATAAATCAAGTTAAAAATCAGGCGGCAGAGTTTCTGCCGCTGCTGTAGGTCAGTACCGTGGAGCCACGTCCTTTCCTTCGTCCCATAAACGGGAAAACTCGTTCACGTAGGCTTCAGTTACTGCAGGCGCGCCGCTGATCAGCACCACATTTTCCGCATTACGACTGTCTGCGCTGGCGCTGAAGTTAAACGAGCCGGTCAATACGGCGCGGCGGTCAAAGACCATGAATTTATCATGCATGGCCTCGTAGTTATCGTTGATCCGCACCGCCACGCGGTTATTGGCCAGAAAGTTCACTTCGGTGTACCGGTTGTCGTTCGCTTTGCGATCGGCCACCACCACCACCGATACGCCCCGTTTTTTTGCGGCACGCAACGCGCCGGCAACAGGACGACTGGTCAGGCTGTACGCGGCAACCAGAATCTCATGCTGCGCGTGGTCGATTGAATCCAGAACCAGATTTAATGCGGTCCCGCCGGGTGAAAACCCGGTTTTCACTTCAGTCGCAGCTTGCGCCTGGACATCGCCGGCAATATTGCCGGCCGCTGTTACCGGGTTTGCTGCCACGGCGCCGGCGATGAGGGTCAGGGTTAACAGCACATATTTTTTCACGCAGCCCCCTTAATCATCATCCGGGAACAGATGCTGGACGTTCTTACGGGTTTCTTCCAGATTCTTATCCTCCGGTGCTGCCGGTTCGGGAGCCACGGCGGGACTGTTTTCCGGCGCAGCGCCGCCTGCCGGCGACACCGTATTGCTGCCACCGCCGGTGGCCTGCAGAAACGCCTCAACCAGACGCGCCATTTCTCCTGTATCCTGCTGCGGCAGCGTACTGCTGATGATCCGCTGAATATCCTGCATCGTGGTGCTCTCCGTCAGGAATTCAGCGATCAGGAACGGCAGGCGTTCGTCCTGCTTCATCAACGCGGCACCACAGAGCATCATGGCGCGCATCGCGCGGCCACGCTCTTTCTGAGGCAGTTTCTCAAGAAAGCCGTCGGCTACCCGGTCCGCCGCATTGCGCTCCGGGTAGATATAAAACGAGCACTTACGGTTATCAGTCATACTCAGCCCTTCATTGCCACCATACCCAGAACCAGATCGAATTGCGGGTTATCACTGACGAAGAAACGATCGTCACTCACCCCCGTGGCCTGCTTCACTGCGCCGGCGACCAGGCTGGCACCGCCACCGACAACCATGACGTGCGTGAAGCCGGCAAAGCGGCCAACTGAATCGGTGACACGGTGCGTCAGGGCTTTTTCCCGCTCATGCAGTACCTTCATCACCTGGGCCCGCTGGTCAGCATTCTGGAGGTAACGGGAAAGAAACGTTTCGTCATTTCGCGCCTGGATCAGACGGTCGGCAAAATACGAACTGGTACGGGTGCTCACACTGGTATCCAGTGCATGTTTTACGGCTTCGGTGATGATGGATACGCCGGTTTTAGGATCGCAATGCGTCTTGGTGAATCCGGACATTTTGCTGCGAACGTGCGCGATATCCAGCGTGGTTCCACCGATATCCACAATCAGCAGGGAGTCCAGATCGTCCAGATCCTTCAGCACACTGAAGCCTGCAGGGACCGACTCTGGCAGTACGCTGACTTTACGCACGGTAAAGCTCTCACGCCCCTGAACGGCCACCGCGCGCTTCACGTTCGCTTTTTTCCGCTCGATGTTGGCCATATTAGGCTGATCGTTTTCATCCAGGTACTCGCCCAGCGGCAGCGTCACCACAACATCAACCGGCTGCGGTTCAATGCCAGACTGCATCAGGGCATGGTGGATAGCGACGACATTCACATCACTGTACTGATAGCGTGTTTCCGTGGTGCGCACGGCATCCGGGCTCAGCTGGTCAAAGCTGTACTTTTCCCCGTCAATTTCATAGTTGGCGGAAGCCGGCACCGATGAATCTGTCAGCAATGTCATGGACCATTCGGGCTTGAAGCTGTTCGGACTGATCAACGTTTTCACTGCGCCTTCTTCCATCCAGGCCAGTTTGATGTTGGTGGAACCGTCATCAACAAAAATACGCATTTTGAACCTCACATTATTTAGAAAAAAACCGTAGAAATCAGGAAAAATACAGCTTTCAAATGGATTATTACGCATCTCTGCTGACGTGTAAAGACAAAAAGATGCACCAATATAGAAAAATACAGAAAAATACCGAATAAAAATCAACAAAAGACGGTCAGACCGTCCTGAAAACGGTCTGACATAGAAAGAAAAGGGATTTATTTAGATTTATACGGAAATATCAGGGAGGGATACAGATTATTCCGGGAGCGTTAAATGACTGTCTGGCAGGCTGAATCGGACGCCATACTGACGACCAACATCGAGCGCAAACACGCGCGTGTAGGTTTCTGTGGTTTCCAGCCGGGAATGCCCGGCATAAGCCTGTACAACTTTCAGCGGAACCCCATGCTGGATCAGGTGCATACAGAAGCTGTGACGGAACGTGTGGCAGGTAACAGGGATACTAAAAGTGACAGAGTCACGTTTTGCGAGGTCCAGTGCCTTCCTGATCCAGTTACGCGGCGTGTTATCACTCTGCACCGGCCAGAGCAGCTGCTGTTTACCAATACGCAGGGTGGTCAGAAATTCACGCACCTTCCTGACATATTGAGGATCGGTCAGAGGAACAAGACGGAACACCTCTTCATCCTTGCCCGGCCTGCCGCGGCCACGCTGACGCTGTTTAAGCGTCTTCAGCCGGACAAACGGCCGGGAACCGTCAAGCTGAAAGCTGGCGCCGGTCAGCGCCAGCGCCTCATTAATACGCGCGCCCGTGTTCCAGAGGGTATCGAAAAGGACCTGCTGGCGCAGGTCTGGCACATACCGCAGAAACACCGACACCTCCGGGGCCAGCAGGTATTTGGGTAAATCAGCCTGGCTGGCCATCTCCCGCAGCGCCAGCGCATCGGCATAATCGAAGTAGGCATATGTCACGCGCCCGGTCCCGATGGCGTCGCTACGTGAATTCTGGGAAATTTGCAGGGGGAAAGTGTTCAATTTTTTAAAATCCGCTAATCAGCCGTCAGGCGACTGAATTTTATGAAATTTCTCGCTGAATTCGACCGCATCCTGCATATCAAACGTCATACTGCGGGTGGAGGCGGTCGAGCTCCAGCTTTTCCCGCCTTCGATTCTGTAAGGGGGTAGGGTCAGTCCGCGTAAAGGCTTGTCATGCCGGGCTGCAAAAACCAGCTGCCCGGCAGATACTTTTAACATCATAGCAAACATATCCGCGCTGATTCGGCGGCCTTTCAATCCACTCATAACAACCTGTAACTGAATCCTGTACCACGACTTTTGTTGTAAATCTGCTGACCAGACTGACCTTCATCTTCACTGAATACCACCATACGGCGGCCGTTAGTCAGTGAATCCATTTTACGCTGTGCGCCATTATCGTCATAACGCACAGGCAGGCACGCACCTTTATGGCTGTTTTCACTCTCGACGCGGAACACCCTTACCCTGACGGCGTTCTTCCGCACCTGGTCAGGATCTTCACCACTGACCACGCCCGTCAGTTTCTGAAGCGTATCTGCCGGACTGCTGTACTCAGCCTGGCTGAGATAGCGGCCGTTCGGGGTTAACCAGAAATCCTGGCTGTCACTGACACGGTAGGTTTCGCCGTGGCTGGCGATGCCTGAGACGTTACAGAAGCGGTCATAATCGGTGGGCTGTCCGGGGAGCATGGCGCACCCTGTCAGCAGCAGTGCCGGCAGGGCGGCGACGTATCCTTTGAATTTCATGTTGTCTCCTGTTCAGGATGAACCATTTCGGTCGGTGGCCGGTATCCCGGATACGGGATAAACGGCGCATCGGTGGCAATAAGGTCTAGCAGCTTCTGGCCACTGACCAGGATCATGCGGCTGTCTCCGCGAATGAGCGATTTGGTGCCTTCGCGCGTTTTGCCGGTATGGCAGAAAAAACCGCGGGCACCGGTGGCGTTCAGCAGGTCGCTGAAGTCACGGACGTGGCCAACGGCAATATAGCTGGTATAGCGTTTGGCCTGGATAAGCCAGGTCTGGCCATCAATCTTCACACGGCCATCAATCCCGCCGTCACCGGTATACCGGCGGTTACGGATCACTTCAAAGCCCCGGCGTTCAAAGCCTTCAAGCAGCAGCTCTTCGAACACAAACGGGTCAATCTTGCGCAGATAGGCAATTTTCTGCCCGAAATGCGGAAACGTATTAATTTTATCGATCACACGTACCGCGCTGGCCTGTTTCCGTTCGTGCCGGCGCCGGCGTCGCCGTGTACCCTGCCAGAGGCCATACAGCAGGATACCCGCAAGGATAAAAGAGCCGACAACATGGATGGACTCATTCATTATCGATCCTCAGCACTTCATACTTCAGCTGCCGCAGCAGCCTGTCTTTGCTCATGGTTTTCAGGGTGGGCCATTCCGCTTTCAGCGTCAGCGCGACGGTGGCAAGTTGTATGGTCCGGGGTACTGTCTCACCGTCCTCATATTTTACCAGGCTGGTACGGCTGATACCGAGCTCAGCCGCGGCGCGTTCCTGGGTCCAGTTCAGGCCCCGTCGCCACAGGATCAAGTCAAAGCCGGTCAATCCGCCGCACTCCCATGCTCAGTGCCGGGCTTCGTGCCGGCGGGTACGGCCTCTTTCCCCTGTGCCTTTTTTTCCGCCGGGGCCGGGTAGGCCGAGGCCAGTTGTGCCCGGAAATCACGCCACGCTGACAGCCAGAGCGCATCAGATACCTGGTCAGACGACAGATTAAGGACCGCATTGCGGTCACGCCAGTGGCTAAATGTCTGAGCCGGAAGGCCGGCACGCCGGCGCAACTGCTGCTCGTCGAAATAGGCACACTGAACCAGGAGGTGTCTGACGTTCTGCGGGACAACTTCATCTCTGGCCCCTTCCGGCACAGCCAGCATCCCGGCGCTGCATATACCCTGAATGCCCGCCTCGGTATAAATCTGCTGCAGATTGGTATCATCAACCTGCGCAGCGCCGGCGGTGTGCGCCACAACCAGCATGATGCCGGCAATAAGTGGTTTCTTTATCATGCGTACTCAGCTCCTGGCCGAATCCTGGTGGACTGGCCTGTTATAATCTGCCTGTATTTATAGCCTGAAAATGTTCATATTTGAACATTTTTTATGTATATTATTTCCGCAAATTCGCCATAAACACAACAGGAGACGCGATGGATATCAACTACTACGATAAACATCAGGAAGAATTTGAGGCGGTCACGCTGGCGCTGAAAGCCAATCTGGAAGAAGTTTGGGGCAGCAGCCTGAAAAATCAGGGGGAAAGCCTGGATGATCAGGTGACGTATATGAAGCTATTTGAAGAGCTGCAATACAACCTCAATCCGTACTACTTCAAGGAGAACACCTCAGCAAAAGAGATGGATGAAGATAAAGTAGCGGCCTTTGTGGCCAGAACCCGCGACTATAAGCACGGCATTACCATTAAATCCTGGCCGGGACGCCCGCAGAAATGGCTGAAAGGCCGAATCAAACCTCTTCATCCTGTGGAAGGCACAAACCTGTGCTGGATCGACACGTCCAACATTGTGCATATCGGTGCCGATAGGCAGTTTGACGATCAATATTACCTCACCGTGACCACACAGAACGGTCAGAGTTACCGCGTGAATGATGTCCTTCTGCCTGGACGCCTTCTGGATGCCGCTCATGAAGCCCTGTTCAGGGCGCTGGATTCAAGCACTGGCGGTAATTTCTGATACGGAGTTGCACCACGTTTATCGGGTACTTATACTGACAGTGATTAACAAATTAATTTTCCGTTTACTCCGACAGAAAGTTAAGTAGTAAAAACGTCTAGTAATTAAAAGGAGCCCTTCCTCACCAGTTGGGCTCCTTTTGTATATCCTTATTCATTTCATCAAATGTCGGTCCGAGAACTGTCCGCGGCCAGTTTCTGAATTGCACTGATCTCATCTCCGGTCAGCTCAGCACGACTGTCCAGCTGCTGCACGTTTTTGCTCCGGACCTCCCAGAAGTAGTACAAAAAGAATGCCTCGCATGTTCATGACTCTTCTCCCTGTTCGTTTTCACCTGCCCGGTATGCCCGCTGCCCCTTATAACCCAGCAGGGATTCGCACATCAGGTCAGTGATGCGTGCAATAGCGAGATCCGCATTGTCAGCACGCAGGGAAATCACGGCCGTTTCGCCCCGGTTCGCGGCATTCCAGACGCCAGGCAGCAGCGTCTGGAACCGGGCCCGGTCATCCCCCTCCGACAGCAGGGCCATTTCCGGTAGCCGTTCGCGGATCACCGCTTCACTGGCCTGCCGCAGGATATCGTCACGACTCCAGATGCACAGCGTTGCCGGTCCGCTGCGCATGAGGATAGTAGCAGCGTCAGCCATACTCAGTGTGTCCAGCTTCAGCATCTCCATGCCCGGCCGACGCAGCACAAATCCTATGGGCCGGCGGTACTTGCCCAGCTGCAGCAGATCGTCGTCTGTAAGCAGCTCCAGGCCACGCTGCAGAACCAGATGAAGCACGTCCGCTTCTTTGACCGGGCGGATCAGGTTTTGCCTGGCATTTGCCCGGACGGTCAGAACTTCAATACGATGCCAGAGCTCGTCATTAATATGCTTGGTGGCCATCAATCCTCTCCTTTACGGGCACGAATATAAATCAGCGTCACAACCACAACCGCGCCTATGGCCCAGCTAATCGCGGAGTAACCCTCCGGCATGTAGATCATGACCAGCATTGCCAGCAGTAAATATATAACGGCAGAAATCACCCCCTGACGCATCATAACCCCCTCTCTGTTAAACATTGTTCACTGGCCACCGGAATGCTCCCCGCCGACATAAAACCGTTTTCCATCCGCCGCTTTGCCCAGGCATACGGTTTGACCTGTGCTTAGCTGGCCGGCATCCATCATGAACGGCGCGCCCGGACCGCGAAAAACGTCCGTATCGAGGGCGGCAGGTTCGCCGGCAGCGACCGGCCGGACCATGCCCATATCGTAGCTGTCCGGCAGGTTATCCGGCAGGCAGGCCTGCGTGTAGTCGTCCGCGACCTTCTGCGCCTCTTCCTGCGTGGGGTAACGACCCAGCACGCCGGTGATCTCTTTCTTCAGTCCGAAGCCGTAGCCGCGAACCTTGTACGCTTCATATTCCATACCATTCACTCCGCTTGCCGTTGTTTACTGAATAACCACACTCTAATAAATTAGGTTTCATTCGTATATTATAAATATTTAGATTTAGCACTAAAAGCTAATTTAATAAAGCAACACACCGGTAATCATCACGCTGCGTGACGACCGCACGATTTACCCCGCCGGATGATTTGCGCCCTTATCTTTTCACCCTGTGACTTTTACGCCCGCAACCACCGGAAAATACCTTTTGGCCGGTGCCGCCATTGCGGAAAAAACGTAAATACCGGAAAAAACGAAATCAACAGGGAGAGGAAGGCAGGGGAACGGTCGCGCGGCTGCCGGCGCGGACACCATATCTTGTGCCGTTTCCGGCTGACGGAGCCACTACATATAGCGTTATCCACAGAAACGGTGGATAAGTGGCGGCGCTGCGGAGAATACCGCTAAACCGCAACGGCGAAAAAATGTGGTCCCGCGCGCAAAAGTGCGGTACAAATGGCTGTACATTATGTAAAGCCAGATGACTGTACAAAAAGGAAGGAGCATGACCGGTTTTTTTGAACGTAAAAAGCGGGCCAAAAACGCCCAGCTGACCGTGCGTCTCGATGAGCAGCTGAAGAAACGCGCCGAACTGCGTCTGGAGGCAATGGGGATGACCGCCACGGAAGCGGTGGAGCAGCTTTACCGCTTCATCGCCGATCACGGCCGGATGCCCGTCACGGAGCGTATCGTCACATTTGACATCCAGTCACAGCGCGGCCGCGCCATCGCCCTCAATCCCGCCGACGCTGTGACCGAAAACACCCGGCGGTTTCTGCAGTCGCTGGGAGCTGTGGAAGTGGTCTGCTGCGATCCCGCTGCATTTGAACAGGCGGTACTGGAGTACTTCAGCCTGTATGTGGCCGACCAGGCTGCCTGTTTACTGGCCGGTGTACTGAACGTCACGTTCATGGTTAATGCCGCCAGTCGCGTGAAAGATGACTGGCATGACAGGCTGCTGTCCCTGTTACAGCGCGACTTTGATTTCAGCGAAGAACAGTCAGTGACGTTCATTAACAGCATCGTAGACAGCGAACATGTCGATCCTGCCATCGTCAGTCGAAATAATACGGCCTGGCGGAGCGGAAAAAGCACCGGGTCCGGCGCCGCCGTCCTGCAGCGTTTCCTGACGTTCCTGGCGGAGCGGGGCGTCAGCTGCAGCGATCCGCAGAGACTGACCGAAAGCGCCGGCCGTGCATGGGGCGTGCGTGAAAATATGATCGGGAATATGCCCCCGGACATGCAGCAGGCCATAAACGATGGCGTCATTTTTGAGGCCAGCGCTGACACGCCGGACTTTTCCCCTGAGCTGGCGGCGGCGTTTGGCTTCACACAGGCCCAGGCAGAAGCGGTGCTGAAACCCGCCCTGGCCGCCAGGGATCTCCCCGGTTTCCTGCAGCGCTTTCTGGCGTTCCTGGCCGACCGGGGCATCAGCTGCAGCAATCCCCGGCGGTTTACTGAAAAGGTCACTGAACACGCCAGCCATGAGGGGCTGCACCGGCTTATTGCGATGTTGATGTCGCGCATCAGGGATGAGGGGGTCTGTTTTGTCTTTCACAATGAATCCCCGGACGAACTGCCGCGCCTGGCCGCGTCACTGCCCGGCGAACTGGCCGATACCTTCGGGTTTACGGGATGGCAGGCAACAACAATACTGCGTCAAATCCAGCCGGCACGGCCGGGGCAGGATTAGGGCCGGGAGCCTCACGCGATGAAAACGACCTGTTATGCGGACGGCATCACGGCGGCGCCACTTTCCCCGCAGGAGTGGCGGGCACTGCTCAGGGCGAAAGGCTGGAAGCAGAAGGATCTGGCCCGCCGCTGGAATGTGTCAGAAACCTGGATCAGTAAGCTGGCCAATAACCCCGATCGGGGCACGCACTGGAACGATGCCTGCCGGGGTCTGCCCGATATGCGTGCCCGGCGGCCCGGCGAACCGCGCGCGGCAGGCACAGACGCACCAGAGCCGGGAGGCCCTGAATGAACAAACGTCTTCACCTCATCACCACCTGTACCCGGCGCAAGGCGGGCAGCGTGGAGGATACCGTTTTTCCGGGCGACACTTCCCTTGATGACGCCTTTGACGGCTGGTACAGGCTGATCGCCCAGGCCGCCCGCCGTCCTGGCAGGGTGCTGGAAACGGGAGAGCTTTACCGGGGCGCACACTGGCTGCGTGCCCGCGGTATCGCGGCGCGGTGGCCGGGCATCGAGCTGTGGGCCATGTCGGCCGGTCTGGGGCTGCGCCACCATACCGATCCGGCGGTCGCGTATGAGGCAACGTTTCACGCCATGCCCTTCGCGCCGGCGACCGTCTGGGGCTCACTGACGGCACG
Organism: Atlantibacter sp. MEI4A-1023; assembly: GCF_056155425.1. Classification (NCBI taxonomy): domain Bacteria; kingdom Pseudomonadati; phylum Pseudomonadota; class Gammaproteobacteria; order Enterobacterales; family Enterobacteriaceae; genus Atlantibacter; species Atlantibacter sp. MEI4A-1023. The sequence goes on along the minus strand of NZ_JBRXAC010000002.1, from coordinate 18,001 downwards.
CCCCCCGCTGGCGGGCCGCTGCGCCTCCCTGGCTGAGCTGATGCAACGCTGCCCGGACGATCGCTTTGTGATCGCCGGTTCACCCGTGTATATCAGCGCGGCTGAGCAGGATATTCTGGCCGGCGTGCCGGCACTGCATGATGCGGCCGCTCAGCTGATTATCGTGACCTCACAGGGCTATCGTGGTCCGCTGCAGCCGTTTCTTAAAAGAAGCCGCGCGGACATGATGGCGACCCTGAAATCGAACATGACGTGCCTGAATATTGCCTGCGCCGGCGCCCTGATTGACGCCATGATGCAGGCAGACGCCCGGCAGGCGGCAACCATTTAATACAGACAGAGACTGGCGCTACCGTCGCCAGAAGGGGGTTTTACATGTTCAGCATCATTTATCACGCCGGCGCAGCCGTCCTTTTCCTGGTCATGAGCCTGGCGGCCGGCGCCGGCCTCCTGCTTCATAGCCATGAATATACGACAGGTCATTTCTGGAACATGACGGGGCTGTGCATTGTGTCAACTCTCGTCTGGATCTGGGCTGTAGCTCAGGCAAAAGAAGCCTGGTACATTTCACGAAACATCAAAAAAGGACTCTGACCATGAAAGATGAAATTCGCCACGAAAAACCCGTTGAAGTGAATATACAGCTGACACACAGAGAAGCGCAGGCTCTGGCGCAACTGGTTAAGCGTCTGGGATTCAGTGACTGCCGCGGCCTGGCGACGTCAGATATTGAGGCATATCTGATGATGGATGGAATCAACCAGATCATGAAAGCACTGGCTGAAGAGGGCTATGCACCACGATAAGGGCCGGGACTATCTGGAATTAGCCGGAAATACGGCCCTATCACGCGGGCAGTAAGGAGAGGTTTTAATGTTCCCGACACCAGGGAAAACAAGCCGCCGTCAAGAGCGGCTGCACATCGCTGTTATCGCATAAACGCCGCGGGAATATCCTTCCACTGCGTGGTGTAGGCCGGGGACAACATTTCACGGCGCATGGCATATTCCGGATCAATACCTTCTCCGGCGAAGAAGATCCTTGACCTTCCTTCCCTGTTTATTTTGTCGATGGTGGCCATCAGTTTTTCGCTGCCCGGCCGCACAGCAGCCGGCGAAAACAGATCCAGCTGGGTTTCATATCCCTGCAGATCGCTGAGCATCACGCCGGCTTTTGCATACCGCACGCCCTCACGCCAGATACGCGACAGTCCCAGCTGCGCCGCGGCGATGATGTCGCGGGTATCCTGGCTTGGCACGGGAAGCACTTCCGTAGCCTGGTTACTGTAGGGCACACCGCCGGCGTCATAAGCACTGCTGCGGATAAAGACCGTTACCACCTTCGCCAGACGGTTTTCCTGGCGCAACTTTTCTCCTGCCCGTGTGGCATATTTAGTCACCGCCTGCTGCATCTGCGCCAGTTGCGTGACCCGCGATCCAAACGAACGGGATACAACAAGCTGCTGTTTCGCGCCGGTACCTTCTTCCAGGGCAAAGCAGGCCTCGCCACGCAGCTCACGGATGGTGCGTTCCAGCGTCACACCGTACAGCCGGCGTGCCAGTCGGATATCCATCTCTGCGAGCGCCAGCGCCGTTTTGATCCCCATTGTCGCCAGCCCTTTTTCGGTACGATGGCCAACCCCCCACACATCGCCGGCCGACACCAGGCTCATCAGCCTTTTCAGTCTTACAGGATCACTGAGCGCCACAACCCCCCCGGTGGCAGGCCACGTCTTCGCGGCGTGGTTGCACAGTTTGGCCAGCGTCTTCGTTGGCGCGACGCCGACTCCACAGGTGAGCGTTGTCTGGCGCAGCACTTCAGCCCGCAAAAGCTGGCCAAACGCCTGCGGCGTCATCACTCCCTCCATATGAGAGGCATCCGCAAAGAGCTCATCAATTGAGTAAACAAATGTCCGCGGCGCCAGACTCTCCACCACGGTTGCAAATCTGGCGGAGAATGAGGCGTAAAGGGTGTAGTTGGAACTGAATACGGCAACGTTATGCTGTTCCAGCAGGCGGCGGCAGCGGAAATAGGGCTCCCCGCGGCGCACGCCAAGCGCTTTCGCCGCGCGATTGACCGCAACAAGCGCCCCGTCGTTGTTGCTGAGAACGACCACAGGGCGACCTCGTAAATCAGGGCGGAACGCTTCTTCGCAGCTGCAGTACATCGAATTGACATCGATTAAGGCGTACACGGGCGGTGTCTCATGACAGTGAACGTAACCACACCCCATATCTGCAGCGCCTCCGGATCAAACCTGATTGGCGGAAAAGCCGGATTCAGCGGCATCAGGCAGGGGTAAGGGCGGAGCTGCAGCTGCTTGACCGTAAATTCATTATCGATGCTGGCAATCACGATGCTGCCGTGCCGGGGCTCTTCTGCCCGATCGACGACCAGCACATCGCCATCATGAATGCGGGCATCACGCATAGAATCGCCGGACACACGCAAGAAGTACGTTGCGGCCGGACGCCGCACGCAGTAATCATGCAGGTTAAGTTCATTGGCCTCATAGCCTGCGGCCGGGCTGGGAAAGCCGGCCGCAACGGGCTCGGCAAAAAAAGGGAGTGCGTCACCTTCCACTGAAGGCCGGGGATAAACGAGATCCAGCGCCATAATTTAGCCTCCAATAACTGTTTATACATACAGTATATTGCAGGCTTCAGGAAACAGGCAATGCCGGCATATTTCATGCCGGCACGCTGGGGTCAGGTCAGGATGGTGGCCAGACGGCCAAGAACGTCGTCCATGATAGTCTCTGGCACCCGTTCGAGTCGTTTGCCGCCGCGGGCTTTCATATCGATCGTCCGGGGTTGATCGCAACGCACAACGCCGGTGGTACGTATGCCGGCGCCGTCAAGCGACACAGCAAAGCCTGCTGTGCGGGCAAAATTGCCTCCGCTGGTCACGGGCACAACAACAGGCAGGCGGGTCACGCGGTTAAAAGCAGCCGGCGTGACAATCAGTACCGGCCGCGTTCCCTGCTGCTCATGACCTGCGGTAGGGTCAAGCGAGACAAGCCAGATTTCCCCTCTTTCCATGTCAGATTTCCTCCTGACCAGCCGCCGGCGCATCCAGCCATTCACGTTCTTCTGCCGAGATTTCAGCGTTCGGATCGCACTGTGCCAACAGCTCAGCCAGTGAATACTGCGGGCGTCTGTGCGGCTCCACAATCAGCCGGCCATTATCAATGACCATGCCAACTTCATTATCTGTACCCAGCGACAGCGCATTCAGCAGTGCCGGTGGGACGGTCAGCATGACTGAGCCGCCAACCTTCTTCAGTCGAGTGGTATGCATTTTTCACCTCCATAAAAGTTATATTTAAATATAACATTCACAAAAAAACATACCAGCCTTTAACGCACAATATTTAATAAAAATATAACTTTCAGCCCAACAGTAAACCCAGCGCGGTAGCTTCCATATGCAGCAATACCGGCAGCAGCAGGCCGCCACTTCTGATCCGGGCAGCTGATGTAATCAGCCCCACCAGGAACATTTCTGCCAGGGTCAGCAGGTTCTGATACTGCATATGCACGGCGGCAAACAGCAAAGACGTTATCAGCGCGCCCAGCCACATCGTCCAGTTGTACCTCGAACGGAAGACGTTCAGCACTGAAGGATCCCCTCATAAATCAGCCATAGCATAGCCATATTTGAGCAACTGATTGGCGAATAATACCCAGGCCGCCAGCAATTCTTTCTCCGTGATTTGATAATCAGGCCGCCTGAGTACCTCCAATCCCAAGCGAATCGTTGAGAGTACCGTTCGATGCCCAATGGTATTGGCCTGAAAATGCTTATCCCAGCCCTGTTGCTGTGCGTGTAAACCAACTAGCCACAACAGGCATTGAACCATCAACGCTATCAGTAGGATGATGTCGAATCGCTCTGGACTGTTGGTACGACTTTGGCGTAAGCCAAAGCCGTATGCCGGGCTTTTGAGGTCACGAAAGGTTTCCTCTATTTGCATACGTTTGGCGTACAGGTTTACCAGCTGCTTTGGGCTCCGAGATTCTGGTGGTAAATTGCTGGCTAACACCCAAGGCTCTTTCGCCGATGTTGAGTACGTTTTTGCCGATGGATGGTGGCAATTAGTCCTCGTTGAACGCTGATTTGTACGCCCCTTAGGTTTGCTACGATAAAGCGTGAGATGGCAATTGATAGGGTTAGTTTTGGTCAAAGTCTTACAACCCAGGCTCTTCGCTTGACCGTTGGCCAAGTCATGTGTACTTCGAACTGCACGCCAATTTTCAGCGCCAATATCTGCAAATTGAACTGTACCGCGAATACGGCTTAGCCAAAACCAACCATGCGCCTCAACCTCTTTGTACCAAGGCACTTTGAACCCCGCGTCAGTCACGATGAGAGGGGTAACATGCAAAGGTAAAATCTTGGCTAAGTCCGCTAAAAAACCGTTGTGGGAGGCCTTAGAGCATTGTTCTGATAGGGGATAGGACTTCTCATACAGGGTAATAGAGCGGCCATTGAAGGCTATTGAGGCGCGCAGAGCCATGATGCGTTTATGCTCTCGGATGTCTGACCAATCGACGAGCACAATCGGCATAGGGTTACCAGAACAGATGAGGCTGGCATGCCATTGGTAGACAGCTAACCGTTCTTGATGCAGATGCGTGTTGCCGAGCAAACGATCAATGCGCTTGATGTTGTGCTTGGTTCGGGCCGTGGTTGGTAAATTTCGACCTAACTCAGTCAAGGTCAGTGTCTTACATTCAATCAGCGCCTTAGAGGCCAGCATCAAGCTGTTTAATCGTTTTAGGTGAAGTTCTGGGCAGTATTGGTGTAAAGAATGTTGTAGGATATTGGCTTCGCGCATCTTGTTGTCCAAGTGTAGTTTTTGGCGAAACCATTTGATCATGCAACAAGATGCGCTTCCACCCTAATTTGATGATTTATTTGTAAATCATCAGGGGATTCTTCAGTGCTCGGCCTGTAAAAAAAGCGGATCGGGCGTTTGGGCTTGAGTCATGTGTTTGGGCTGATTATTGCTGGTCATCAAAAGATCCTCTGCTTTAGCCTCTGAAAATTTTTAGCCAATAAATATAACTTTGTTATCCCGCCAAATGCCATTAAACTGCATAAGACGCTATGTTCCAAATATGAGACAGTGGGAAAAACATGCCAGATTTAAACGGTATGATGCTATTTGCAGCCGTAGTGAGAGCAAAGGGATTCTCCCAAGCTGCACGTGAAACCGGCCACCCAAAATCCACCATAAGTCGCAAAATCGCGCAGCTTGAAGAACAACTAGGCGTGCGATTGTTACAACGCGACACCCGTAACCTGAGTCTTACCCAAGTCGGGGCACTCTTTTATCAACACTGTGATTCCATTCGCAATGAGGTGGAAGCGGCCAAGGCTGTTATCGAGAGTACCCATGATGATGTATCAGGATCATTACGGATAGCCATTCCGGTCTCTTTTAGCCAAGAATTAATTGCTAACCTCTGTAGCGGATTCATGCGTTTATATCCCAATGTGGAATTAGATGTCCAGTTTACCGACAACGATATAGGTTTGGTGGGTGAAGGATATGACATAGCTATCAAATATGGGCCACTGCAATCCTCTGATCTTGTTGCAAGATTACTGTTCGAGCGTCAACCAATTCTGGTAGCAAGCCCTGGCTATTTAAAAGCACGCGGCACCCCCGCAACACCTAAGGAGCTGAGCGATCATAGTGGTATTCTGCTAGGAACATCCCGCTCAGCACCCATATGGCCCTTAGGCAAAGGTGCTCGCAAAACCATGGTAAACTTTCAGCGTAAAGTCAGGGTCAATAGCCCGATTATGGTTAAGCAGTTAGCCCTCGATGACTTTGGGATTGCAATGCTATCAAACTCCGCCTGCAAAACCGAACTCGCCAACGGCCAGCTAGTGCCAATCTTACAGGAATGGCCGATTGAACCCTTTAAGGTCTACGGGGTGTATTCGAGCCGCAGACAATTAGCCACCAATATCAGCGCCTTCTTGGACTTTTTCGTCAAACGCTTTAGCAGCCAAGAAAGCCTACAATCCTTGATGGGCTAGGCACTTTATCGCAGCGGCATTCACCTTTACTGACATCGCCATTCCTTTATACACATCCCAATGTTGAGTGACCATGACCATTTAGATAACAAAAAAGCCTAGCAAATTGGCTAGGCTTTTTACGTTGAGGAATGTGATGCTAATGCTCAGGCTAAAAGTTAACGCGCGGAGCTTAAGTCGATTAGGCCTAACCGATTAAGTATGAGCCATTAACTACAAGCGCATCGAGCATCAGCATTTTGTCCATATATCTTTACAGCTTATATGACGGCTATTTCACACAAATACGCGCTAACCACTTCTAGGGAATAATTTTTTCCTGTTTGAGCACTTCTTTTGTGATGGCTTGGCGCAGCCCTAAACCATCCGATGTGGGCATATCCATATTCATCGCAAAAAACCACACATTATCATCAAGTTCAACCCAACCGACCCACCAGCCAATCTTAGGTTCGATTCTAGTCGAGTATCCAGTTTTAGCCCGAATAATATAGTCACCATTGGCTTCGGTCAGCATGGCTTGTTTGACAATACGCTGGCTGCGCTCCGATACGTGTAACTTATTGTGATACAGCTTTCTTAAAAAGCTGATTTGCTCCGTGGCCGAAATTCGAATACCACCGTCGAGCCAGAAACTGTCTACATTGCCCGAAATGTCCTCATTACCATAATCGAAAGCATGTAGCATCTTGCTCATACGTGCCTCGCCAATTTGGCGGGCAAATTCTTGATAAACAGGCACAACTGAATATTTCATCGCGGTGATTAGATTATGATCGCGATTCCAAGTGGCGATATCGCGCGTCTGTCCATCCCACTTAAAGACTTGGTGTTCATCCTTAACCACGCCCAAATCGAGGGCGATCAAGCTATTGGGAATTTTAAAGGTAGATGCGGGTAAAAATGCTTGGTTCGCCCGTTTAAGATTATTGGTAAATCCTTGCTGCTTATTCTCATTCCAGAGCACAACTACGCCCTGTGATTTATGTTCAGTAAAGTGAGCATTCCAACTTTTGTTTTCTTGCCATTCCTTTGCTACCGCAGGCATTCCGATAATCGATGCCACCAAAAACACAGCCGATAAGGCTAATACACGCATAACGTCCCCTTGCTTAATGCAATATACTGAAGAATCCCCTGATGATTTACAAATAAATCATCAAATTAGGGTGGAAGCGCATCTTGTTGCATGATCAAATGGTTTCGCCAAAAACTACACTTGGACAACAAGATGCGCGAAGCCAATATCCTACAACATTCTTGGTGATGCTGCCAACTTACTGATTTAGTGTATGATGGTGTTTTTGAGGTGCTCCAGTGGCTTCTGTTTCTATCAGCTGTCCCTCCTGTTCAGCTACTGACGGGGTGGTGCGTAACGGCAAAAGCACCGCCGGACATCAGCGCTATCTCTGCTCTCACTGCCGTAAAACATGGCAACTGCAGTTCACTTACACCGCTTCTCAACCCGGTACGCACCAGAAAATCATTGATATGGCCATGAATGGCGTTGGATGCCGGGCAACCGCCCGCATTATGGGCGTTGGCCTCAACACGATTTTCCGCCATTTAAAAAACTCAGGCCGCAGTCGGTAACCTCGCGCATACAGCCGGGCAGTGACGTCATCGTCTGCGCGGAAATGGACGAACAGTGGGGATACGTCGGGGCTAAATCGCGCCAGCGCTGGCTGTTTTACGCGTATGACAGGCTCCGGAAGACGGTTGTTGCGCACGTATTCGGTGAACGCACTATGGCGACGCTGGGGCGTCTTATGAGCCTGCTGTCACCCTTTGACGTGGTGATATGGATGACGGATGGCTGGCCGCTGTATGAATCCCGCCTGAAGGGAAAGCTGCACGTAATCAGCAAGCGATATACGCAGCGAATTGAGCGGCATAACCTGAATCTGAGGCAGCACCTGGCACGGCTGGGACGGAAGTCGCTGTCGTTCTCAAAATCGGTGGAGCTGCATGACAAAGTCATCGGGCATTATCTGAACATAAAACACTATCAATAAGTTGGAGTCATTACCAACATTCTTTACACCAATACTGCCCAGAACTTCACCTAAAACGATTAAACAGCTTGATGCTGGCCTCTAAGGCGCTGATTGAATGTAAGACACTGACCTTGACTGAGTTAGGTCGAAATTTACCAACCACGGCCCGAACCAAGCACAACATCAAGCGCATTGATCGTTTGCTCGGCAACACGCATCTGCATCAAGAACGGTTAGCTGTCTACCAATGGCATGCCAGCCTCATCTGTTCTGGTAACCCTATGCCGATTGTGCTCGTCGATTGGTCAGACATCCGAGAGCATAAACGCATCATGGCTCTGCGCGCCTCAATAGCCTTCAATGGCCGCTCTATTACCCTGTATGAGAAGTCCTATCCCCTATCAGAACAATGCTCTAAGGCCTCCCACAACGGTTTTTTAGCGGACTTAGCCAAGATTTTACCTTTGCATGTTACCCCTCTCATCGTGACTGACGCGGGGTTCAAAGTGCCTTGGTACAAAGAGGTTGAGGCGCATGGTTGGTTTTGGCTAAGCCGTATTCGCGGTACAGTTCAATTTGCAGATATTGGCGCTGAAAATTGGCGTGCAGTTCGAAGTACACATGACTTGGCCAACGGTCAAGCGAAGAGCCTGGGTTGTAAGACTTTGACCAAAACTAACCCTATCAATTGCCATCTCACGCTTTATCGTAGCAAACCTAAGGGGCGTACAAATCAGCGTTCAACGAGGACTAATTGCCACCATCCATCGGCAAAAACGTACTCAACATCGGCGAAAGAGCCTTGGGTGTTAGCCAGCAATTTACCACCAGAATCTCGGAGCCCAAAGCAGCTGGTAAACCTGTACGCCAAACGTATGCAAATAGAGGAAACCTTTCGTGACCTCAAAAGCCCGGCATACGGCTTTGGCTTACGCCAAAGTCGTACCAACAGTCCAGAGCGATTCGACATCATCCTACTGATAGCGTTGATGGTTCAATGCCTGTTGTGGCTAGTTGGTTTACACGCACAGCAACAGGGCTGGGATAAGCATTTTCAGGCCAATACCATTGGGCATCGAACGGTACTCTCAACGATTCGCTTGGGATTGGAGGTACTCAGGCGGCCTGATTATCAAATCACGGAGAAAGAATTGCTGGCGGCCTGGGTATTATTCGCCAATCAGTTGCTCAAATATGGCTATGCTATGGCTGATTTATGAGGGGATCCTTCAGCGTTCAGCATGACACCACGGAACAGGATTTCCTCATTCAGCGGGGCAAGGATAAAGACGGCCAGCAACGTCAGGATCACATCGGGTATGGACTTATCGGCAAAAAGTTTCGTCATAAATGGCTCAGCGGGCAGGTCCAGCACTTTACCCAGCAGAAATTCACCGACATACACCACGGCCATCGCGCCAACCAGCCACAGTGCGCCAACGTTGCTCAGCTGGCCAACGACCGGTAGCGGAGCAACCCAGCGGCGGTATACCAGGAAAACACACAGGAGGTACACCAGTACAGCACCATGACTGAAGAACAGCGTATTTTTCCCCAGCCCATAGAGCAGAACAGCCTGCCCCATGACAAACATGGCCCCCCAGGCTATGGCCCAGGCTGCCAGCAGAACCAGCATAAACTGCAGATATTTATTACGTGACTGAATCATTTTATCCCCTGTTAATTTTTAAACAGAATCGGCTTGACACTCAGGCCGGTTTTCAGACCTAATTTAAATGATACAGAAAATGATTGCCGATTTTTTTAATGGAGAAAGTGAAATGAAATTCAACACGAAGATTGCTCTTATTCTGGCTGCATCCGTAATCAGTTGCAGTGCCTTTGCTCAGAGCGTATCCGCGCCGAAAACCGATTCTTTACTGAGCAGCATTCTGGGTGAGCAGGTACAGACAAACCAACATCTTGTACAACTGCTGGCAAAGGATCAGGATGCCGGTATTACACTGACCCCGGAACAAAAGAAAACCTCTTGCCTGTATGAAAGTCATTACTACAGCAGTGGCGCACCACTTACCGTCGGAAAAGAAACACTCCGCTGCACGCTGAGTGGCGAAATCCCGACATGGGAAAATGTGAACGAGGGCAATATTGTCTCTGTCGAAGGCAAATAAAATCCCTTTGACAGCCTCTCAATTATCCGCACCAAAATGATTTAAAAAAATCTCCTTTTGATGGTATATTTTTTACTCGAAATAGAAATCATTAGGAGATTGTTATGGTTGATGCCCCGCCCTCAATCCCGCTGCCAACTTGCATGGTTGAAGCAGCACAGATTTATCACATTCCTCTCCGTGGATTCCTCGCCTTGTGGCTGACTGAAGGCGGAAAACCGGGAATGAAAAATAAAAACAAAAACGGCACTTACGATTACGGCGCATTCCAGATAAACACCATCTGGGCGAATAAGCTGGCGTCCGATTTTGGCGTGAAAGCGGAGCAGCTGCAGCATGACTTCTGCGCCTCTGCAATGGCCAGTGCCTACATCCTCAAATACAACATCATTCTCGAAGGGGGGGATTTCTGGCAGGGTGTCGGCCGCTATCACTCCAACACGCCGGCGCGTAAGGCCTGGTATATCGGGAAGGTTTACCAAAATTCTCTGAGGTTCTGATGCAAAACCAGCCACAACGGAAAGGGGGAGGGGATGATGGCCTGATGATTATCGGGGCCCTTCTCATCATGATCACAGTGATGTGGTTTGGCTTTCGTGATTATGTGATTTACGGAGTCTGTCGCCTGCTTTACTGGATCTACGGTGTACTGCCGGACGCCATTACGCCGGGTAATGCGGCCGAGCGCCGGGACATGCTGCTGTCGGCGGCGCGGTATAACCACCAGGTTTCGCTGTGGGACTTTATCAGCGTGATGAACGACACGGCCAGCGTGCTCTTTCCCCTGTTCATTTTAATCATCGGGTTGTTCGTCTGGGTTATCTCGCGCAATCCTTACTACCGTCTGACCCGTAAACTGACCATCCGGAACCTTCCCTGGGTGATGGTAAAAAACTATCCGGGGATAGCTCATATCCTCGCCCGGTTTGGCCACCTCGATCAGCTGCTGCTGAATGAAGATCCGGAAGAAGCACGCAGCGCGCAGTCACCCGTTGAGTTTGCCCAGGAACATAACCTGATTGATACCGCTAAGCGCCGCCTCCGTAAAAAAGCCGCACATAAAGTCTTCCTGTCACAGGTAAACCTGGCCCCCGAAGGGGCGGCCCTTTCCCTGGCGCCCTGGGAAAAAGCGCTCGCAGCCTCGTTTGTACATCTGCGGTTTATGGGCGACCGGCCAACGGCTAAATCCATTCTCGACGATCTCAACCGTTCCTGCCTGCGGACTAAAGACGGTTTCCCTGATTATTCGCTGGCCGCCGGGTTCTGGACCGTCGCCAGCCAGTGTGAAGCGTTCCGAGAATTTGCAAAGGGGCGCCGCAGCTCCCGTTCGCTACTCTACGCGCTGTTCGATGATGACCTGCAGCTGCCATCCGCTAATTTCCGGTGGCTTAAAGGTGTGGACCGCACGTTATGGTATGCACTTTCAAGCGCCGGCCGCGGGAAGTTCTTCATTGAGGGAGGTGGTGTTATTGCCTGGAGTCAGTGCGAAAGTTACCGGCTGACGCTCGATGAAGAAAAGGCGGCGAAATTCCCGCCGACCGTGCGGGCGGCCGTGCTGGGCCTTGAGCTGGATCTGCTCCATTACCGCCATATTGACCGCCGCGATCCCGCCATTCCGGTCGCTCACTGGCAGGAAGACGTTATACCGCCATTTGCATTTGAATCTGACGCTGAAGCGGAAGACGAGCCGGCTACGCCGCCTGCAGCTCCGCACGACACCCCGAACAACAGTCTGCGACTGACAGACGATGAACCGACGCCGGCTAAACCTCAGCCGGCAACCCGACCCGATCACCTGGAACTCTAAGCGAGGAAGTATGAAACTCACCGTAAAAACCGATCGCAACACACTTTATCTTTCCGCTGACGGAAACTACCAGGAACAAGCCCTGCACTCCTTCCCCCTGTCAGCCTGTCATTTTGGACTTGGCCATGATGCCGGCAGCGGCCACATCCTGACGCACAATACGTTTTCTGGTGAAGCGGTGCAGCTGTTCCGCTTTGAAAACGAATATCAGGCCATCGAGGCGCTGAACAATATCCGTAAAAAGCTGAAACAGCAGCGCGGACTCAATGCCGTGCGCCGGCTGTCTAACTTTATCTTCTGGCCAGTCGCCGCGCTGGGCTTTATCGTCTCCATCAACGGCGCGTTGATGAATATGCATCAGCCGGCACAGCCACTGCAGGCAAACTCGTATGCTCCCGCGCCGGGTCTGCAGCAGCCTGCCACTGCGCCGGAGCAGCTGCAGGTTCAGGCAGCACCTGAAGCCCCTAAAAAACTGGCTGATAACGACTTGCTGTCACTGAAAGATGCCGTCACCAGCGGACGCTTTACAATCTCGCTTTCAACCGGGCATAAACACACCCTGTATGTGTTTTCCGATCCGATGTGCCCGCACTGCCGCGCGCTGGAACCCCGACTGCAGGAACTGAGCAAACGCTATAACGTCGAGATTTTCCCCGTGTCCGTTTATGGCGACCTGCGCTCGATGGTCCGCGCCGCTCCTGTACTCGATACCGGGAAAGATACCCGACTGAAAAGCTGGGAAGACACGATTAACATGGGATACACCACCATGAACCCGAAAATTGACGATCCGAAAACAGCCCCGGATACCACCGGCGCCCGCCTGGTTGACGCGAACAATATGGCATTTGCGAAATTCGGGTTTATCGGTACCCCGTCCATCGTTGCCGATTCGGGTGATGTGATCCCGGTTTCCGTCGTCAAAGACGATGCCCGCCTGCAGCAGGCAATAGGAGAATAACCCGGAGCCGCTATGCAACAGGAATCTGTAGACAGTAAAAAAGTCCTCCGCCCGGATGGTTCGTTCATGGAGTGGTTCCTCACTCCGAACGTACAGTTTGGCCTGCTGGCCATACTGACCGTGCTGGGTCTGTTTCTCCCCTTTACCATGCTGCTGAGCATCCTCATCCTTCCGCCGCTGATGGTGGCATTCACGGATCGTAAATTCCGGCCACCGCTGCGAATGCCGAAAGACTGCGAAATGTTCGACGACACCCTGACCACGGAAACCCAGGCGGAATACCGTCTGGGGCCCATTCGCATCCCGCATAAGGTCCGGGAGCGAAAGAAAGCGAAGGGAATTTTATATGTCGGGTATGAGCGGGGACGCCTGTTCGGCCGCGAGCTGTGGCTGAACATGACGGACCTGCTGCGCCACATGGTATTTTTTGGTACCACCGGGTCGGGTAAAACCGAAACCTTCTATGGGTTTATCGTTAACTTCCTGCTGTGGTGCCGTGGCTACTGCCTCTCAGACGGTAAAGCAGATAACAAGCTGGCCTTCGCCACCTGGTCGCTGGCGCGCCGTTTCGGCCGTGAGGATGATTATTACGTTCTCAACCTGCTGACCGGCAGTATTGACAGGTTCGTGAACCTGGTGAAGCAGGAAAGCATCCCCGCGCAATCCAACTCAGTCAACCTCTTCAGCGTTGCCCCGCCGACCTTCATCATCCAGTTGATGGAATCCATGCTCCCCCAGGTGGGCGGGGATTCGGCACAGTGGCAGGATACGGCAAAAGCCATGATGTCGGCGCTGATCAATGCCCTGTGTTATAAGCGCGCCCGCGGCGAACTGCTTTTGTCACAGCGCACTATTCAGAAAAACATGTCGCTGCCGGCAATGGCCGCGCTGTACGTGGAGGCAAAGAAAAACGGCTGGCACAGCGAGGGTTACGCCGCGCTGGAAAGTTATCTGGAAAATACACCAGGCTTCCTGCTGGCCAACGCGGAATACCCGGAAACGTGGGAAGCCCGCGCCTTCGAACAGCATAACTACATGAGCCGTCAGTTCCTGAAGACGCTCTCCCTGTTCAATGAAACTTATGGCCATGTTTTTCCGGAAGACAGCGGCGATATCCGGATGGACGATATTTTCCACAATGACCGCATTCTCATCGTCATGATCCCGTCGCTGGAGCTGTCACGCGGTGAAGCGGCCACGCTTGGCCGTTTATATGTGACGCTGCAGCGAATGACCATCAGTAAGGACCTGGGCTACCAGCTGGAAGGGAAAAAAGAGGAAGTCCTGCTCACTCACGCGCTGAATAATCAGGCGCCATACGGGCTGATTTATGACGAGCTGGGCCAGTATTTCACCAGCGGTATGGATACGCTGAGTGCGCAGATGCGTTCACTGGAAAAAATGGGCGTATTTTCCTCCCAGGATCACCCGTCGCTCGCCCGCGGCGCGAACGGCGAGGTGGATTCGCTGATCGCCAACACCCGCGTGAAATATTTTGAGTCGATTGAAGACCGGAAAACCTTTGAAATACTGCGCGAAACCGTCGGCCAGGATTATTATTCTGAGCTCTCCGGGCAGGAAGCCGAACACGGCACGTTTTCCAAAACGGTCCGGGAAGGGGATCTGTACCAAATCCGTGAAAAGGACCGCGTGAACATTCGTGAGCTACGTAAGCAGACCGAAGGTCAGGGGGTAATTTCTTTCCAGGATGCCCTGGTACGCAGCGCCGCGTTTTACATTCCGGACAATGAGAAGTTTTCCAGCGAACTGCCGATGCGGATAAACCGCTTTATCGAGGTATTGCCGCCATCGCCGGCAACGCTGTACAGCATTTATCCGGAACGCAAGGATGATGAACTGGCGGAAACCAACCCGGATGCAATGCGATTCCCGCCGATCAAGCTGTTCGGCTACGACAAAGCGGCCAACAGCCTGCTGGAAAAAATTGAGGTCTTCTACGAGCTGCAGTGTGGCGCAATTTCACCGGAGGAAATGTCGGTGTGCCTGTTTGAACTGTTCGCTGAATGGCTTGATGGAACGGAAACGGACGACGTGCTTTACCACCAGGAAGACGATCTGTTCCCGATGATCGAGATGTAACCCTGTTAAAAGGCGGGGAGTGGTCCCCCCGCCTTTAGTTACGTTTCCGGTCAGTCAAAATACTGCCGGATCAGCTCCAGGACCGCTATCACAGCGTTAGACACTGCAACAACTGCCCGCAGAACGACGATTAACAAGTTAATCATCCGTTTGCTCCATACAGAGCAGGAACACCGCTGATCGCCCTTACATTGCCTGTCACAGCGGCTACCTCACGTCAATTGTTTAGATGTTCCCACTCCAGCCAGGGCATTGAAACAGCACCACCTGTTTTTCAACCAGGGCTTTAAACCGTTCACGCCGCGTAAGCGGGGGCTGGAGAAGAACGTCAACAGATTGACCCGCGCAGTATACCCTATTCCCGGTGGTTTGCATTTACTGCACTCATGGCGTAATATTTAACCGTCAATTGTTTAGGTGTTCCCGCCTCCATCCGGGGCAAAACATGAAAACCCGATCTCACCAGTCGGGTTTTTTTGTGCCTCCACCCTGGCAGAAATCGCATTTCCTCAAATAAGCGCCTGAAACGCTCTCTGTGGCCTTCACTGCAAAAAGAGCAACATTCCCCTGCCTTCACCCTTTTTAACGCGCCTGCGAGCGGCTGACGTGGATAACCGCGGCTAAATCGATCCTCTTTTCCCTGTTAATTTTAAAACTGACAGCAGACACTGGCGTTGATTGCCTGAAAGGCATTGCACGCCATAGCAGATGATTTTCCTGCCTGACTGCCCTGCAGGTGACGCTGTGGCCACATTACCCCCTGGCTACTGCGAGCGGGCGGTGTGACGTTAGCGGCGCACCGGGCGCGTGGGTAGTAGCGTTGACGTCAGGGGTGCGGGTCGCAGCCCTTCCGTCTTACGGGGGTGTTCTTAGTTACATCATCCATCATGCTTTTTTCTGCCGAGCCGTTGGCTCGGCGGGGAAAAGCACGGTGGGGCAAAGAAAAATCTACAGTGGTGGTTTCTGCTGGCCACCCTGCCCGGCATTTGCCGGGTGCTAACCTGGGAGCATAGCGACCATTCTGGCCGTCGTGCCGCGTAGCGGCGCTGAAAGGCCAGGCATATTCCCATAATCCACAGAAAATTGAGCCTGAATAACAGTGATCTCTTTATTGAATAAACATCTTTTTAAAGAAGTTAAGAGTGTATTGCAGCTTGCTTTGACCACGATTGCAGGTGACTTTATTTCCTCCTTTGCGGATAACTGTGGATAGTGGTGATCTCGCTGCCGGTTATCCACCGGCGGCGCCAGAACGTCAAAAAATCACGATGGCCACACGTTAAAACTGGAGGAAATTTGAGCAGGTCGCGCCGGCTGGCGAGCACGAAAACCGCCAGGCGGCGGTAAGAGAATTACAGGGGGAGAAAATCAGTGATAATCAGGGGGACCGGATTCCCTCTCCAGCCCCAGATCGAGCTGATACAGGTGGCTGCGTACTCGCTGGGTAAACTGCTCAGGCGACAGCGCGTGCAGTTCGTCTTTCGGCAGCGTCCGTATCAGATGAACGGACATGGCGTAAGCCCGGTCGTCATAGGGCTGTTCTGCCAGCGCTTTCAGCTTCTTCTCGCGCTTACCCTTCAGGGCGGCTTCACGCCGGCGAACCAGCGTGGCGTGCATCATTTTTTCATACCAGCGCCGGCGCGCGGCTTTAACAGAGATTTCTTCCGCCTGGCCATGTTCATCACGGGTTATCCAGCCTGCAGCTTCAGCGGCCACCTGTTCGGCCTGCTCCGCATACAGCTTATCGAGATCAACACCGATCATCTTCCAGAGGCGTTCCGTCAGCACGACATGCTTGGGGAACCACTTGCGGTTAAACGGGTCCCATGTGACGCCTTCAGGCAGCGCCAGTAACCCGAATTCCATCATGTGCTGCAGCAGCCGGCAAACCCGCGGTACCGTCACTTTCCGGATCACGTTCCCTTCGCTGTCCTTTTCGCTGAGCTGCCACGCCATTTTACTGAGGTTGATAGTGTCGATATGGGTAGCCCGGTCAACGGTGCTGACCAGGAGCGGCACAATCGCATCGAGTAATTTCTCCCGCTCCGGGCGGAAGTCGCGCTTCCGGCCAGCCTGCTCGCGCAGCTGCACGAAGTACGGGTGGCGGCTGATCCGCATACGCAGACTTAACGCGCCCGTTTTGCGATCGCGGCGAACAAGGCGGTTGTAGGCATGGCCAAGCTGGCCAGGGAGCTTTTTGAAATTGTCCGGTCGGTACCAGCTGGGCTCCGGGCAGAGACACGCCGTTGAGTGCGTACCGCGACGACGGCGGGTTTTGCGCACGGGCTTGGTGCCTTCATCGAGAAGCAGCTGCAGGGGCGATTCTTTAGGGGACTGGCTTTCAAGCCAGGAGATGAACTCCGGCGAAAGACCTTCTACTGACTCAATGTCAGAAAGCTGTAGGTATGGATTCTTTTGATTCACCAGCCCCTGCACATATTGGCCGGGCTGTATTGCAATAGGTTACGCATTTGCTATAATCCTTTCTGCCAGTGGGCAGTTTGCACCCCCTGATTCCTGAGAGACCGGCCAAAGTTTCCAACAGGGATCAGGGGGTTTTACTTTTTGTGGCTCCTGCCACTCCTAAGCGGTACATCTCCGGGCCGCTCTTCCCGTGCTAAATTCAGTAATAACCCCGTAAGGTTATGTAAACGCCGCTTAACATATCATGCGTTTCTAAGCGGGGCAATACCTGCGAACCCGCTTTTACATAGTAAGATCACTCTTCAGAATCGTCAAATTTCAATCCGTCGTAATAGCTTTTGACAAGAAATTCAATGACTTCAGCCTGAGTGAGTTTTTTAACTTTTGTGATCTCTATCAACATTCTTTTTGCATCTTTGGGGAGATAAAGGTTTAACTGGTCGTGTGTTTCCCGGATACGGTTCCGGTACTCTCTCTGGAACTCCGGGTTACTCTTCTGTTCCTGGCGCTCAGTAACTCTGTTCAC